>CAYIFD010000009.1:0-11296 GCA_964362595.1 uncultured Candidatus Saccharibacteria bacterium | reverse complement strand
ATTATTCCAAAATTCATCACCATGTTTTTCTAATTTTGTCTGTCTACATTTTTCTGTGCGGCCCACAATATTTTATTTTCGGTGTGTGGTATTGGCTTGGGCTAAGACCGCCCTCTTCTCCGCTGCCGCCTCCTGCTCCGGCTCCTCCGTCTGCACCTGTTTCTTCAAACACTTCTGACGCCGTTCCCATTGCCGGCGCTGCCGGACCTCCTCCTTCGCCGGATATTGCCGAGGTTTTACCTCCTTCCGGAGAAGAAACCCCTGAACCGTCTCCGCCACCGCCGGATACCACTCCACCGGATATTTCTCTGACCGCAGACGAATGCGGCCAGTCACTTTCTTCTGACAGCTGTCTTGTAGCAACCACTACCGTAAACTTATCCTGGAGTTCGACAGCAGACGATCTTGCCCACTATCGACTTGAGTGCACGGTTGACGGAACGGCCTGCACCGACTTCAGCACCGCAACCACTACAGCTACTACTACTGTCTATACCGCACCCCAAGATTTAAAGATTTATACATTTAAAGTTCAAGCAACCGACACCAACGGAAACTTCAGTGAAGACACACAAACCATTGAAGTTTCCACCCGTCCGGTAGTTATCAACGAAATCGCCTGGGCAGGAACCGGATCTTCAGCCACCACTACCCGCGATGAATGGATTGAACTTTACAACTCCTCCTCACTTTCGGTAAACCTTTCCGGCTGGACTCTGACCACTGATTCGGGTATCTATATCCCTCTTTCCGGAACCATTGCGGCAAAAGGATATTTCATCCTTGAGCGAACCGATAATACGGCTATCTCCGATATCACCGCAGATTTGACTTACGGCAACGATGGCTCGGCCTGGGCGCTCAATAATTCCGGAGAAGTTCTCACCCTGTACCGCGCCTCCACAACCATTGATAAAACTCCGGAATTGAGCGCCTGCAGTAACGCCTGGTGCGGAGGAGTCGGCAATCCGAATTACCACACCATGGAACGTTACGATCCTAATGCTTCCGGAGAAAGCGCTTCCAACTGGAGCACTTGGGCAGGATTTCTCAATAACGGCTTAAACGTGGATGGCGCGGCTATCAACGGCACTCCGGGAAAGCGAAACAGCATAAACCATCTCATCACCAAAAACGCCGGCCCTCTGAATCAGGATAAGACCCTTACCAAGGCCAACAGCCCCTATCTGATTAGTAACAATTTTACGGTTGGCAGTACGGCAAGCACTATTCTCACAATTGAACCCGGGGTGGTAGTGAAATTATTGGCCAATGCTTCGCTTACTGTAAATCTTGGATCAATAATCGCCCAGGGCACGGAAGGCGATAAAATAATTTTCACTTCTTTCAAAGACGACGGATACGGAGGAGATACTAATCAGGACGGTGCGGCAAGCGGACCCCAAGCCGGCGACTGGCAATCTATCAAAATTCTTGCCGATGGATCAGTGTTAAATCAAACTGTAATCCGCTACGGAGGGTTCAAGGATTTTGCCGCTTTCCACTGGGCAAATCTGCAGGTAGAAAACGCTTCCACCACCATAACCAATTCCATATTTGAAAACTCCGCCGTCTATGGCGTCTGGCTCAAGAACTCTACGGCAACTTTTTCCGGCAATACGGTCCGCGCCAACACCGCCAGCACCACCGCCGAGGGCATCGGGCTCGTAGTTACCGACGGCTCGGTTAGCATCCAAAACAATACTTTCAGCGGCAATACCTATGGCCTGCGCATTACTTCCGCGGGAGCGGCCAATTCGATTTCCATACTGAACAATACTTTCACCCAAAATTTGCTTGAGGCCATGGATATCAACAACTCCTACCCCACTATTTCCGGAAATACCGCAGCAGACAACGGGACAAACGGAGTTTTGTACCAAGGTTTGATCTCCAAAAATTATACTTTCTCGGCAAATCTGCCCTATAAAATTTCTACAGGCCTTGGTGTCAGTGCAAGCACTACTCTTACTTTGAACCCCGGAACAATCGTGAAATTCACCAGTAGCGGCTCGCTGATTGTGCAAGGAAAGCTTGCTGTCGGCGGCACTTCCGCCAACCGGGTGATCTTTACCTCCATAAAAGACGACTCCTTCGGGGGAGACACCAACAACGACGGTTCAGCAAGTTCTCCGCAAGCCGGAGATTGGACAAGTATTTATTTGGATGGCAGCGCTCCTCCTTCCGTTTTCCAATACGCAACCATACGTTACGGAGGTCCTACCCTGCCCTCAAGTCCCGCGCGGGGCGCCATACTGGTAAAAAATACTTCTGTGGATTTATTGAATGTTACCATGGAAGACAACTATTTCGTCGGCATCTTTCTTGAAAACTCCACTTCCACTTCTATCATTGGCTCCACCGTCAAAGATCATAAAAATCCCTCTTCCCAACCGGTTTACGGACTGCAAATCGTCAATTCTACCCCTTACATACAAAATACCGCTTTCACGAACAACCAAACCCACATCCAGTCCAATGTTGTGCCGCCATACATTGACGGCGGGGGGAATACGTTTGAATAAATTAAAAAAGAACCGTTTGGTTTCCCCGACGTTGCGTCGGGGCGGGCGGTACGGTTCAGACCGCCTTCTTGGTTGATCACGACATAGGCCTGATCTCAAGCTTCCTTCCGTCTGGAAGCACGATCCAGGCAGTGCTACCAGGTTGCTCGAAGAGCTTGTCGGCAACCTCTCCGAGCCGCTGATTTAGCACCGAAGCGAACTCCAGAGCGACTCCTTCTGGGCTCCGACCGGGGTTGGAGAGCCGCCTCGCCTGGATCTCGGTGTCCAACAACACCTCGCTCCGGGTCCCCTCACCACTGAACAAGATCGTTTTTATATGGAGCAGCATTTGACCACCTCCCTTCTGCCCCTGCCTAGAAAAATCTAATTGATGGTATCATAAAATGATAAAAAAGTCAACTATTACGGAGGAAATTATCAGGCGGCTGAAGAAAAGATTTCCCAACGCCAAAATCACTTTAAACTTCTCCAATAATTGGGGTCTTTTGGTTGCCGTGATTCTTTCGGCCCAATGCACGGACAAAAAGGTGAACGAGGTAACGGAAAAACTTTTTAAAAAATACAGGAGGATAGAGGACTATGTAAAAGCATCCGCCAGCCGGCGGACCATAAGAGAATTTGAACGGATGATAAAGCCGACCGGATTTTATCGGGCCAAGGCCAAAAATATTTTGGCCAGCGCCAAAACGATAAAAGAAAAATTTAACGGGAAAATCCCGCGAACTATGGCGGGTATGCTGGAATTGCCCGGCGTGGCGCGAAAAACCGCCAATGTGGTTTTGGGAAATGCTTATGGAGTAACGAAAGGAATCGCCGTAGATACGCACGTGCGCCGGATTAGCCAACGGCTCGGTCTCTCGGCCAGCAACAATCCAGAAAAAATTGAACAGGACCTGATGGTTCTTGTTCCCAAAAAGGACTGGTTTAAATTTACCTATCTTTTGATTGACCACGGCCGCGCTATTTGCAGCGCCAAAGATCCGCAGTGCGATTTATGCCCCTTAAGCGACATCTGCCCTTCGGCATTTAATTTTCCAAGATTCAAGAAGAAAGAGGCGCGATAAGGTATGGGGATAACTCGGCATTGACGCCAGCCGTAGAAAAAGAAGATAATTAACCCTGCTGGAAATCGTGCGCGGGGCTAAAAATAGATTCAGAGGCCATGAGCCCACGCCTTGAGCGAAATCAAAGTTCTATCATCTCCACGTAGGATCTCCGGCATATTGCCCCTTTACAACACCTTTGCGCGCAAGCGCCAACATTTCTATGCGGTCGTTTCACTTTGCTGTTTCGGCCGCTTTTTTTAAATATTTTTCAACTTTTTAGCATCAAAAAACGCGCAAGCGGCTTGTGCGTTTTTTGCTTATTATCTTTTAAGAAAAAAACTGCCCGGCGAGGCAGGTGTCTTGAGGAAACCCTCGCGAGGCCTTGCGGGCATGGTTGGCCGACTTCAGTCGGCCAGAGCGAGGCCGAGCGCGGAGAAAAATTTCTCGCTGGGAAATTTTTGCGTGTTTCCGAGAGACACTGCCGAGCAATCGGGCAGTTACTTTACTCCGGCCGCAGCCCGCATTCTTCCCGCCGCCTTCTTCCCTCCTTTCTCAAACACCACGCTGCCGTTGCGGGCATCCGCCACCACCGAGTTTCCTCCGCGGATTTCTCCGCCGATTATTTTCTCCGCCAAAGGATCCAGGATGAGCGACTGGATTGCGCGCTTCAGCGGCCGCGCTCCATACTGCGGATCATAGCCCTTCTCGGCTATGAATTTTTTTAGTTCGGGCGTGAAGGATACGGCTATTTGCTTATTCGCCATGCGGCTTTTCACCTGCTCCAACTGTATATCCACGATGCTCTGAATGGTGGCAGGCGTTAGAGAGGAGAAGATGATGATTTCATCCAGCCGGTTGAGAAACTCCGGCCGGAAATGACGTTCCAGGGACTTCCTGATTTTTTCTTTCATGTCAGCTTCTTTTTGGTCGCGCGTATCCTCATCCATGCTAACAAAGCCGATCTTGCCAAGTTCCTGGGCATATTCTCCTCCGATGTTTGAGGTCATGATAATGATGGAGTTTTTAAAATTTATGGTGCGGCCTTTGGCATCGGTCAAGCGGCCGTTATCCAGGATTTGCAAGAGAACATTGAACACCTCCGGATGCGCTTTCTCAATTTCGTCAAAGAGAATTACCGAATAGGGCCGATGCTTGATAAGCTCGGTAAGTTGACCGCCTTCTTCATAGCCGACATATCCGGGCGGGGAGCCAATGAATTTGGAAATGGTATGGCGCTCCATGTACTCGGACATATCCACCCGGATCAAGGCCTTTTCGTCGTTGAAAAGAAATTCGGCCAAGGTTTTTGCCAGTTCCGTCTTTCCGACGCCGGTCGGCCCCAAGAATATAAAGGAGCCAATGGGCCGGTTTTCTTCCGAAATGCCGGCGCGGGAGCGCCGGACCGCGCTCGCAATTTTCTGGATCGCCTCATTCTGCCCCACTACGCGCCTTTTCAGTTCCTCCTCCATTTTGGTAAGACGCGCGGCCTCGGATTCCAAAATCTTGGTTACCGGGATATTGGTCCAGCGCGCGACGACGGTGGCAATATCCTCTTCGGTCACCTCGCCGCGCAAGAGATGGCGGGAGTTTTGCAGTTTGGTCAGGCGCTTTTCTGCCTCGCGAAGTTTCTGCTCCGTTTGCGGAATCTTGCCGTAGCGCAACTCGGCAACTTTCCCAAATTCTCCCGCGCGCTCGGCAATGTCGGACTCCTGGCGAATGGTATCCAATTCTTTTTTGAGAGCGCGCACCTCAACTATGGTTTCTTTCTCCTGCTTCCAGTCCTCTTCCAATTCTTTGCTGCTTTCCTGGAGCAAGACAATTTCTTTTTCTATTATTTTTAACCGCTCTTTTGACCTATGGTCGGTTTCTTTCTTGAGAGCTTCTCTCTCAATTTCAAGTGTGGATACTTTGCGCCTGGTTTCATCCAACTCCTTGGGCAAGCTGTCTATCTCCAGCCGCAGGGAAGAAGCGGCCTCATCCATCAGGTCCACGGCTTTGTCCGGCAGAAAACGATCAGCAATGTAGCGCGCGGATAGATTGGCGGCAGACACCAAAGCGCTGTCTGTAATTCTTACTCCGTGATGGGCTTCGTACTTTGGCTTAAGACCTCGCAGGATTGAAACCGTATCCTCAATGGAGGGTTCATCCACATATACCGGCTGAAAACGTCTGGCCAAAGCCGGATCGCGCTCAATATAACGTTGGTATTCTTTTAAAGTCGTGGCTCCGATGGCATGCAGTTCTCCCCGGGCCAGAGCGGGCTTTAACATATTGGAAGCGTCAATGGCGCCTTCGGCAGCTCCGGCTCCCACGATAGTATGCAGCTCGTCTATAAAGATGATGTATTTCCCTTGCCCCCGTTCAATCTCGCGCAAAATCGCTTTCAGCCGATCTTCAAATTCGCCTCGGTATTTGGTTCCGGCCACGATGGCCGCAAGATCAACGGAAATAAGGTCTTTGTCTTTGAGGGTTTCTGGAATGTCTCCGGAAACAATTCGCTGTGCCAACCCTTCCGCAATGGCGGTCTTTCCAACCCCGGCCTCCCCAATCAACACCGGATTATTTTTGGTGCGGCGAGACAGGACCTGCATAACTCGCCTAATTTCTTTCTCCCGGCCGATTACCGGATCCAATTTTTCCTGACGAGCGAGGCGCGTTAAATTGCGCGCGTATTTTTCCAGCACATTGTACTTGGACTCGGGTTCAGCATCGGTTATGCGCTGTCCTCCACGCAGTTCGGCTAAAGCGCGGAGCACTATTTCTTTGTTTAAACCCTCTTTTTCCAGTATATCCTTGGCCTTGGAAGGAACTTCCAGGAGCGCCAAAAAGAGATGCTCCGTGGAAATGAATTCGTCTTTAAGTTGGGCAGCTTCTTTGTGCGCCTGCTCCAATGCTTTAGCTAGATCCTGGGTAAGGTACACTTGCCCCAGAGGAGTCGCGATCATAGCGCCTCTTGGCATGCTGTCCAGGGTCTCCAGCATCCGGTCAATAAGCGCGGAAATATCTACTTCAATCTTCTCCATTATGGCATCCACTGTTCCTTCCTCCTGCAAAGACAAAGCGGCAAGCAAATGCAGCACGTCAATCTGGTGGTGCGAGCGCTCCATGGCCAGATCATGCGCTTTTTTCAATACCTCTTGGGCTTTAATGGTGAAATTATTATACGGAGGCATAGTTCATTCGCATTATGTTTTAGTGCTCACGATGCTTCGCTCAGACAAATTATCCTCGTAAAATCCAGATTTCCTTCACTTAAAAGCTAATTACGCAAAGAAGTATAATGAACTCACTTTGGGAATTGTTCTTAAAAGCACTTTTTCCTATTTTTAAGTATACCAGAAAAAAACTTTAAAATCAAATCGTATGTGCCAAGAGCCGCAAAGCGAGCGTTATTTTCTCTCCTCCATCCTTACCTTAACTTCCATTTCTTTACCGTCCCGGAGCACCTTGAGCGTTACCTCCTCCCCCACTTGCTGATTTTGAATCAGAGAGGCCAAAGTCCGCTCGGTGGTTATAATTTGTCTGTTGAACTCCAAGATAAGGTCTCCGGCTTTAAGCCCGGCTTTCTCTGCCGGACTTCCCGGAATTACAGCCGGCTCCTGGTCGCTTGAGGCCAAAAGCGCTCCCTCTTTGGTAACCACATAGCGCACGCCAAGATACGGAGTTACGATCCTTCCGAATTTTTGCACATTTTCCACGGCTCGCGTGGCTTTATTTACCGGAATGGCAAAACTGATATTTTCCGCGTCTTTGACCACCGCCACATTTATGCCTATCACCTCGCCGCGCAGATTAAGCAACGGCCCGCCGGAATTTCCAGGGTTTATAGCCGCATCCGTTTGAATCAGTTCCTGCAGGGACTCCGGCCCGGTGGGGGCGCCCATGGCCACAATAGAGCGCTGCAGACCGGAGACCACGCCAACGGACACGGTATTGCGGAATTCCCCCAAAGCGTTGCCGATAGCAATCACTGTTTGCCCTATTTTTATTTTAGAGGAATTGCCGAATTTCAACGCGGCAAGGCCGGATCCTTCTATTTTCAACACTGCCAAGTCCTGAAAAGGATCTCTGGCCAGAATTTTGGCTTGTTTTTTGGTTCCGTCGTTCAGAAAAACCGTATAGTCGGCTCCCGTATCTGCCACCACGTGCTTATTGGTTATGATGAGGCCGTCACCAGATACGATAAATCCACTGCCAAAAGAAACATCCTGGCGCTGGGTGCCCTTTTGTCGGAATTGCGGAATTCTAATGCCCGATCCTTCCTCTCCGAAAAGTTGCCTAAATAAAGGGTCGTCCGCGAACGGGTCAACGAAAAACCTTTCAATAACCGGCACATCTTTGGAAGCCACCACGCTCACCACGGCCGGAGAGGCCTGTTCCACCACTTGCACTACCAGCTCGTCCTGGCGCAGTATGAGTTCGGATGTCTCTTTCTCCGTGATTTTTTGTAAAATAGCGGGCCGATTAAAAACAAAGGGACTGTTGCTCGCGCCCTCGCTGATTCCGCCAAAAACCCCTATGGTAAGCACCGAACCGATAACGGAGACAATAAAGCTCAAGAGCACCGCGAAGACAATAAGTTGGCGAGTTGTAGGTTGTTTATCTTCCATACCCGGCATATTGCCCACACTTTAACACAAAAGTCATACCGCTTCCACTCTTGTCACCGTCGGTATTTTTGATTTAAGCAGTTCCTCCACTCCGGCCTTCAACGTAAGACGGGAAAGCGGACAGCCCTGACAGGTGCCAAGCAGTCGCACATAGACCGTTCCTTCTTCAAATTTTACAAATTCAATATTGCCGAGGTGTCTGGCCAACATCGGCCGAATTTCTTCCAGTACTTTTTCTATTTGCTGCTGCATGGTCGCGATACCAATATACTAATGCATACTAATTATACGAATGGCGTATTAGTATTATTGGTATAATTCGTATATTCGCATCGAAACTTGTTACTATCCCTTGAAACGTTTCTCTACTACATCCCAATCAATCGCTTTAAAAAACGCCTCAATATAGTCCACCCGCTTCAGGCCATAGTCCAAAACATAGGCGTGCTCAAACACATCCAGCACGAGCAAGGGTACTGCTCCGGCCAAATGTCCCATGTCGTGCTCGTTCACCCAAACATTAAAAAATTCTTTGCTTTCGGGGTCGTAGTAAAGAACGGCCCATCCGATTCCTCTCATTGCCCCTACGGCCTTAAAGTCCTTTTCCCAAACGTCATAAGAGCCATATACCTCAATAATTTTTTGGTTCACCCCGTTAGAAGTCCGCCCTGCCGGAGGCACGGCGGCAGCCCCGACGTCACGTCGGGGCTGACTTCTAACGGGGCGCATATTTCCGAAATAGAGCTCATGCAGACGCATGCCGTTAAACTCCCAGCCGAACCGGCGTTTGAGTTCCGCGTATTCCGGCGTCCCGATTTTGCCATCTTTGACCATTCCTGTGAGAGCATCTGCAAGTTTATTCGTATTGGTAACATACCCCTGATACAGGGTAAAATGATTTTTTAAGAGAGCGTCGCTGAATCCGGGCGTTCCGAGTAAGTGGTCGTAATTTTTTAGGGTATACGGCATAGGTTTAAAAGAAATATAAGTTTTATACAACCTGAAAATCTAATTGGAAGTTTTTTTGTTTTTTCTCTTGAGCTGTAAACAATCCTGATTTTATTTCCTTATCAATTTCTTTCAATCGCCTTTCGGCAATTTTTACATATTTTTCATTTGAATCCACGCCAATATAATTCTTGCCTAATTTTTTGGCGGCGACAGCAGTTGTCCCGCTACCAACAAAGGGGTCTAGAATTACGGCATTTTTTGAAAAAGCGGAAAGTTTAATCAAATACTCGCAAATGGTTAGTGGTTTAACGGTCTTATGGTCGTTATAATCGCCTTTTTCTTTTTTGGTTGGCTTCGGCAAAAGAAAGGTTTTGTCAATTAGTTCATTTATGCTATCAACTGTAAAAACATTTGCCGGATACATATTGTTGCCGATTTTGACATTAGTATTTAATAAACCTACTTCGTGCCTTAGTATATTATTTAAATATGTTTGTTCAGTGGGTTTTTGAGCCATTGCAATCGGTTCAAAACACGATTTGATCTGCGGGGTTTTCCAGCCGTTTAGTTTTTCTTTAATTTTTTCTTTTGCTTTTTCATCTACATCCATTTTTTTAATGAAGTGGTCAACGCCCATTGCTTTTGCTTGGTTTTGTGTATAAAGCCACAAAAAAGCGTCCCTAATTTCAAATCCGGCATCATCAATTGCGGAGGCCATTCTGTGATAAAGTCTGGGGCTTGAGAAAGAAAAGAAAAACCCGCCTGGCTTCAATATTCTAAAAATTTCTTTTGATACCTCAAGATACCAGGAATAAAATCTTTTCCCTTGTTCTCTATCAAATTTCATACCCGCAGGTAAAGATTTTACGGTGTATTGATTATTTTGGTTAGAAACTTCCTCGTGATTCCAGTTGTTGTCCAACTTATCCAAAAAATATGGCGGATCTGTTAGTACAACATCAATAGAATTGCTTTCAATTTCAGGAAGCAATTTCATCGTATCAGCACAAATAATTTTGTTTATAAAATCCTTATTTTTCATAATTATTTTATGGATTTAGGATTTTTTCCATTAAACTCTTTGTATAATATCCTATAAATTTTTTTCCTTACATCTTTATCAAAATTTCTAACAAAATTTGCATCTGCCAATTTTATAACCCTACCCTTATCATCGTAAACCCATCTGTTTCTATCCCCTCTATTACATTTTTGGCACTGCGGAATAATATTGCCGGCAACTAACGGTTTATTCGGATCCATATGTGCTTTTTGTAAAATTGTTTTTGTTGCCGGCCAATGGAAATGAGGTTTTCCTTCTTGCGAACCACAGGTGGCACAACGAAAATTGTATTTTTTCTTTATTTCATCCCAATCATCGGTTTCTGAAATTCTATGTCCTTTTTTAAAGCCCGGATAAGGTTGCTCTAATGTATAAAGCTGATATGAACCTCTTTTGATATTCAAAACAATATTATCTCTACCGCCTGCAACTATCCACCACCCATTTTGTGCGCCCAAATGCCTAGCCTGCTGAACATCGTTTGTGTTTGGATAATAACTCCTGACAAATTTAGTCAACTCTTCTTTTGTAACCTTTCTAGTTTTCGGATAGTCATAGGCCAAATAAACCAACACGAGAGCATCTTTTGTAAATCTACTTTTTGAGGCATAAAGTTTAGGCAACTTCACTCCATATTGCTTGAGATACTTTTCGTGATACTCGCAAATAGTTTTGTAAATACTCACTATTGATTTTTTGTTTAGAATAAGGCTGTCCAGCATGGTTTTATTTTAATTATGGAAATATTTGGTTACCCTCCTCATCGAATACTAATATAGCTTGGGTGGGACACGACTTTGCCGCCAAAAGTATGGTTTCGTCATCAGCTCCTCTATCGTTGTAAACCACCGCTTTATTTTCCGAATCCAGTTCAAAAATGCCCGGGGCAACTGCAATACAGGAGGCCGCGCCAATACAAAGGTTGCGGTCCACCACGATCTTGCCGATTTTCAGAGGTTTTTCTTTGCCCGCCGAAGCTTCAGGCGAAGGCGGGTTTCCGGCGTTATTACCCATAGAATCTTATCCGTAATACTTTTCTTTGTAAAACCTAATAAGCTGTTCTACTTCAGTGATAATTTCAGGACTACCTACGCCGACTTT
>CAYIFD010000008.1:0-12883 GCA_964362595.1 uncultured Candidatus Saccharibacteria bacterium | reverse complement strand
TACGATTTCCGGTTCTATGGCGGCATTTTTTATGACTGTTTCTCCTTTCGCAAGAACCGCAGTCAATAAAACATTTTCTGTCGCGCCAACCGAAGGAAAGGGAAACTCTATTTTAGCGCCGTGTATGTCTTTCCCTTCGGCATAGTAAGAGTTTTCTCTCCGTTCAATCTTGATGCCCATTTTTCCAAGCGCCTCCACATGAAAGTTAATCGGCCGATGGCCGATCGGGCACCCGCCAAGCACCGGCACTTCCGCGAATCCCTTTCGGTGAAGAAGCGGACCAAGCGCCAGAATGGGGATGCGGTTTTTTCTTGAAAGTATAGGAACCAGCGAAGTCCTTATGACTTTTGTCTCGACTCGCAGGCTCCTGTCCGGCCTCAAAAAAACAGAGCTTCCTACCGTCTCGCAAAGTTCCCGAGTTATGTCTATCTCCACCGAATTCGGCACATTTTCAACCGTGCAGGCCTCGTCGGTCAGGAGAGAGGCGATCATCATTTTGGAGGCGGCGTTTTTAGACCCGCGCACCGTTATCTCCCCTTTTAGCGGCCTGCGGCCAACAATCACGAATTTTTCATCCATAGATATTACGACTATATCACCAAAGTATCAGCTTTTCAAAACCGTCTCTCTTGTGTTACAATCACCGTGATGGCCCAGGGTATTCCTAAGCAAACTCGACGTTTATTTTTTTATACCCTCTTTCTCATTTTCATACTAATTGCTCCCATACTGATTGCCATGTCTTACGGCTATCGGCTTGATTTTGGCACGGGAGTAGTGGAGAAAAGAGGCGGTATTTTCGTTAAATCCAAAACCCCTCGACTTTCTATTTTCCTCAACGGAAACTTCGTAAAAGAGACCTCCTTTTTCTCTGGAGGAGCATTGCTGCCAGAAGTTCCTCCCGGCACTTATTTGCTGCGCATTGAAAAACAAGGATTTCATACCTGGTCCAAGACCGTGGAAGTGGAGCCGGCTTTGGTCACTGAATTGCGTCAGATACTCCTCACTCCCCGCCCGCTCGCTCGAGCCACTACCACCGATACTGATCTTGCCCTGGTGGAGAATCCAAACCACCCAGAAGAAAATTTTACCATTGACAAGAAAAACAACCTGGTCCAAAAGACCGCAACCAGCACTAATCTTCTCGCTACCAATGTCTATTCTTTTGGTATTATTGAGAACACAATTTTCTTTATAGATAAAAACGGTTTTCTGGCGCGTCTCGTACTCCCCGACGGCACGGTTGAGACCATAGCGCGGCCCGGGTTTTTTCTGAAAGAAGATGCCAACGTGAAATTCTCCCGCTCTCCGCTCGGAGACCTTGCCATTTTGGATGAAAGTGGCGGATTTTTCCTCCTTGATCCTTCCGGGGCCGTCATACACCTCGGCGGCGGAGTGCGCAAGGCAAACTTTGACGAACGAGGCGAGAAAATCTTACTTGCCAAAGAATTCAAAATTGAAGCGGTCTGGTTGCGGCCAAACCCTTACCAACCCTTTCAATCATCCGGAACAAAAGAAAAAGTGTTGGAATTAGGCAGTCAGATAATTGACGCTCGCTGGTTTTACGGAAACAACTCCCACATCGTTATTCAAACCAAAGCTGGAGTTTTTTTTACCGAACTCGACGGCCGCGGCGGCAGAAACACAACCGAACTGGTATCCGAAAAAGTGGACCAGATTGCCACCGTTCCGGAGCTGCCCAATAAAATTTTCTATAAAAGAGGAAAAAATTGGTATACCTTGGGACTTTAGAATATAATGATGAGGACGATGACAATGATCAGAATGAGAATGACGGTAACGGGCAGAAAGACAAGAGCCATGGCGAGCATCGGCAGGATAAGTTCTTCCAGAAGCCAAACAAGAAATTTTTTCATGGTTATCTTTTTGCCCATTGCGGTGCTCTTCGCGCTCTCTTGAGCCCGAATTTCTTTCTTTCTTTCATGCGCGGATCCCGGGTTAAAAATCCGGCTCGCTTCAACCGCTTGCGAAAATCGGGATTGAATTTAATAAGCGCTCGCGCTAAGCCGTGCCGCAGGGCCTCGGCTTGAGAATGAACTCCTCCGCCCGATATTTTGGCTGAAACCCGGAAGCGGCCGAGGAGCTTCATTTTCTGCAGCGCGTCTTCGGTTATCCTTTGCAGGTCAAGAGTAGGAAAATATGTTCCGTACGGCTTTTTGTTGACGGTAAATTCTCCGGCCCTGGTATATAGACGCACTCGCGCTATAGAAGTTTTTCTCCTGCCTACGGCTTCAAAATATCGGTCAGGTTTTTTGTCTTTAGCGTCAAAATCTCCAGGCCTTTCTCCGCCCATTTCCTCCTGTGCTTCCGGCGCCATAATCTCCACCGGTTTCCCTGCGGCTTTTTTCGTTTTGGCCGGCTTCTTTGCCGGCCGAGCTTTTTTTATCTTCTGCTTAACTTCTGCTTTCATCTTGGCGAGCGATCATTTATCCCCTTTCAATAACATTAAATTCCTTAAAAATCGTTTCCTTGATCTATTTTTGGGAAGCATTCCCGCTACCGCCTGTTCCAATACTTGCCGCGAGTCCCGCCGCATAAGATCTTTCATCCTCTTTTCCTTAAGCGCCCCGGGATAGCCAGAGTGTCGGTAATAGATCCTCTGCTCCATCTTCTTTCCGGTAACCCGGATTTTGTCGGTATTATACACAACAACCCGCCGCGGGATCAAGCGAGCCGGATCAAAACTAGGATCTTTTTTGCCGCGCAGCAAAATTGCAACTTCAGTTGCAAGCCTGCCTAATATTTTGCCGGTTGCATCAATTTTATGCTCCATACCTGAAAAGAATTTAGATTCTATTTTCTACTTTCTAGATTCTACTAGTTCAATAATTGCCATCTTGGCTCTATCGCTTTTCCTTGCCCCTAATTTTACTATCCGGGTGTATCCACCGTTTCGGTTCGCAATAACTTTTGCTTCCTCCACGGCTTTGCGCGCGACTTTGGGATGAAGAATTTCGGCTAAATGCCGGCGGTTGGCAGGGTTGGGATTCTTGGCTCGGGTGAGCAATTTCTCTACGAAAGGACGCAGTTCCTTAGCTTTGGCCTCGGTCGTGGTAATCCTGCCAAACATAAAAAATGAAGAGGCCAAACTCTTCATTAATGCCCGGCGCTGATCCTGTTCTCTTCCGAATTTTCTTCCTTTTTTAAGATGCTTCATAAATCATCTAATAATGAATCTTGTTGTGTTGATTTTACTCCTTCAAAGTCAATCCGAAGTTGCCAAGAACCTTCCTAATTTCTATCATCCCCTTATCTCCGATTCCTTCAATATCCCGCAAGGTCTCCTCGCGCTTGCGCGCCAGCCCTCCTACTGTCTTAACCCCCGCCTCTCTAAGGGCATTCATGGTGCGAGAAGACATTCTCAAGTCGTCAATTTTTATCCTCATCACTTCCTCTTCCGCGGACTTGCTTTCTTTGGCCGGAATCATTCTCTTTTCTCTTTCCTCGCGTACCTCCAACTCTTCCCGTTCCTTAAATCCTTTAAGCGAGCCAAATTGCTCCACTAAAATTCCTACGGCTTGCTTCAAGGCCTCTCTTGAGGTGAGAGAGCCATCGGTCTCAATATGCAAACGTAGGCGATTGTAATCGGTTCGATCTCCAAGGCGCATATTCTCCACTTCATAATGCACGTGTCTTACTGGAGAAAAAGCCGCGTCTAAAGCGATTGTTCCCACCTCAACTTTTTCCTTGGATCTGGCCTCCACCGGCACGTATCCGCGACCGGCTTCCACTGTGGCTTCTATTTCCAGGGACGATTTTTTGGAAGTAAGGGTGGCGATATGCAAATCCTTGTTTACTATTTCCACTTGCGATGGGGCTTGAAAATCTTTCCCAGTTACTTCTTTCTCTCCTTTGGCCGAGAGTTTGATGGTAAACTGACCTTCTTCATGCAGCTTCAGCCGCACTTCTTTAAGATTCAAAATAATTTCCACCACATCTTCCATAACTCCCTCTATGGTGGAAAACTCATGTCCTGCTTCCGTTATCTTTACGGAAGTTATAGCAGCGCCTTTAAGGGAAGAGAGCAGCACTCGGCGCAAACTGTTGCCTATGGTTTGTCCGTAGCCCGGATACAGGCCCTCAATTTCAAAAATCGCCTTGTTTCCTTCCTCAAGTATTACTTTGGGTTGTGAAGGTAATGAAATCATGATTTAGCGGGAATAAAACTCTTTAACTTTAGTCACGTCCACGGTAACCGCGGCGTCTTCCACTTCAGGCATCTTTACTATTTCTCCGCTCTTCTTAGCCCGATCCAGAGTCAGCCATTGAGGCGGTTCGTAGTTCTTAATCCTGGTTTCAAGTTCGGAGAAAAGAGGCGAGGAGATGATCTTCTCTTTAAGAGAGATCACTTCTCCCTTGCGCACTCTATAGGAAGGAATATTAACCGTTTTGCCGTTTACGGTAACATGGCCGTGCGAAACCACCTGGCGCGCAATCCTGCGCGACTCCGTAAATCCGAGACGAAACAGCGCGTTATCAAGCCGCGTCTCCAGCAGCTGCAAAAAGTTGGAACTAAAAACGCCCGGCATAGAGGCAGCTTTTTTACTATACCTTTCCAATTCCCCATCGTCAAGACCATATAGATACCGCACTTTCTGCTTCTCGGCCAAAAGCGTCCCAAACTCCGAGGCGCCCCGCTTTCGCCCTCGCCTCTTTTTACCGTGCGCCCCGGGAGGATAGGCCCTGCGCACGCTAGCGCATTTGGGGCCAACACAACGTGAACCCTTCAGTAAGAGCTTTTCTCCCAAGCGTCTTTCTACTTTTTCTAACACCCTTGGCATATTAACTTCTCCTTCTTTTTAATTGCGAGTTTATGGTCGCGGCATATGGTCTCGCTATACTCTTCTTACTTTCTTGGCCCTTGGCCCGTTATGCGGCAACGGCGTTACATCTTTGATACCCACTATGTCAAAGCCCTGGTTAGAAAGAGCGCGAACAGCCGAGTCCCGCCCGGAACCCACTCCGCTTACCCGCACCAAGATTTCTCTTAATCCCGTCTTGCGCAACTTTTCAGCCACTGCCTCCGCCACACGCGCGGCCGCATAAGGAGTTGCTTTCTTGGCTCCGGAAAATCCCAAAGACCCGGCTGACGACCAAGCCAAAACGTTGCCTTTCTCGTCGGCAACCGTCAAGATAGTATTGTTGTAAGTTGCTTGAATATTGGCAACTCCGCGCGAAACTTTCTGGGAGACCGAGGACTCCCGCGTCTTTCCTCCGGCCTTCGCTTTTACTTCATCTGCGGCTTCGGATGCTTTTTTTATAACTCGTTTCTTTCCCATGTTTCGGATTATGTTGGTGATGCTGCCGGTTTCCTCCCCGATCCCATGGTACGTCTTACATTTCCTCTACGGGTGCGAGAATTGGTCTTGGTCCGTTGTCCCCTTACCGGTAGTCCCCGTATGTGGCGAAGTCCTTTGTAAGTTCCCAGTTCTCTTAAGTTTTTGATATTCATCATAACTTCCCGGCGGAGATCCCCTTCAATCTTATATCCTTTCTCAATGACTTCCCGGATGCGATTTACTTCCTGCTGGGTAAGGTCTTTGGCTCGTTTATTTACATCTACTTGAGCAATCCTTACGATTTTTTTGGCAGAAGATAAGCCAATACCGTAGATATACGGAAGCGCGTATTCAATCTTTTTATTGTCCGGAATATTGATTCCCGCGATTCTCATACTTTTCCGAGAACTTGCTATCCTTGTCTTTGTTTGTGTTTAGGGGTGGAACAAATAACAAATAACCGACCTTTTCGTCGGACCACCTTGCATTTAGAGCACATAGGTTTTACGGACGCACGGACCTTCATTACTATTTTAGGCGGTGCACTATTCTCCCTTTGGTCTCGTCATACGGAGTCATTTCCATCCGCACACGATCCCCCGGAAGTACTTTTATATAATGCAACCGCATTTTCCCGGAAAGATGGGCAAGAATCTCCCTCCCGTCATTCACTCTCACTTTAAAAAGAGTGCTTGGCAAGGCCTCTAACACCACCCCTTCCTGGAATATCTTTTCTTTTTTCATCTTAGTCCTGCCTTAAACAAGATAGCAAAGCGGCTTAGGACTGTCAACCCCGCACCTTTTGTGCACAATACTCTTTCCCGCGTTGCGGGTAACTCTCGTTTAACAAGCCGTATCGCCGTATAGAGAACGCCAAGCAAAAGATCGATAAAGAAAGAGTTTGGAGCAAAAGCGGTGCACGAAAGGTGCGGGGTCAACCCCTAGTCCTCAATAATAAAACGGATCTTCTTGGTATCCTTGGGGGCTTGGAAAAGCCATGGCGGGAAGAAGGCCAGCCGAAAGGCGGTAAGCTCGGTGCGGTCGCGCAGAGCCGCTACAATTGATCCTTCTTTCTTGCCGCTAAGCAAGCCGGAGAATTCTTCCTCTGAAATAGTTGGTTTTATCTTTACCTCCCCCGTAAGCATCACCTCGGCCCTTCCTTTCTCAAAATCAATAGACCGAACCCTGTATTGGACGCCAAACTGGTCGGTTACCAACTCTTTTTTCTCCCCCGCTTTGATAGCGACATTTTTCACTAACTCCCGCACATCGGCCTCCCGAAAGACCAGGGCCCGCGCCACGGCTTGGGTTTCCACGGTAAAACTGTCCATACGTGCTTCCGCTTTTGGCGCGGTCACTTTGGTTATCTGCACCTCGCGCAATTGGTCAAGCAGTTTGAAATCGGACGGAACCTTTCGAGCGAGATCCCGCCGCAGCGCGTCATAAATCTTTTGCGTGACTTGCTCTTGAGCCGCTTTCAAATCCTCGGCGGTAATTACCCTTGCTTCTCCTTTATAACCACCGCTAAATTGAGCGGCAGTAATGGCATAAAATCCTTCGTATTTGGGTGTGCCTTTGAATGCAGGGATTTTCAGAGTAATGCCCTCGCGGATATTGCCCCCATCTCCCGGCTCATCTGCTACCACTTCCACTTCAATGAAGCTAGGCACAATCTTTCCTTCTTTTATTTCTGCCGAAGGAACGGTGATGACCCGCGGCAGACGGAAAAGAACTCCGGAGGATGTCAAAAATCTGGTGTTGGCCACCAAGACCTGGGGAGAAGAACTAAAAACGTTGTAGATTCTGACCTTTCCCCGTCCCGGTTCTTCAATATGTTTCCTGCCTGTAGCGGGAAACTCTTCCACGGTCTCTTCACTAATTTCAAATTTTTCTCCCGGAATCACCCGTTGAGGCAGGAGCGGCCTAGAGACGGAAGTGTCAAAGACGGTTATCACGTCTTGCAAAGTTACCGCTTCTTGCCTCAACTTTATCACTACCGTAAGCCGGGCAAAAACGGTTGAGACCAGACCAACAATTAGCAGAATCAATACTCCCGCGGCCAAAAAAATCCAGCCCCGTCTTTTTGGCTTTTGGGTCATCTCGCTTTCCAACTCTGGAAAATTTTTCTCCTCTCTCTCCTCCGTAAGTAGAATTCCCTCCTCTTCTCGCTTGGCTAACTTTTCCATAAATGGATTTTCCGCCGGTTCTTCCTGGGGCTCGGGGTCTGAAAAACGGGAGAGTTTTTTGGCAGCAGAGAGATCTATTTCTCCTTTATTTTTTTTGCGTATATCGTCCATGCCCTTTAAAACATCGGGTTGTAGTGTAAAGAATAGAAAATAAGCGAAGCCAGAGCAAATTCTTGTGATTCACGCAAGGACCCGCCCAAAGTATCTCCGGTAAAAACGTTCTCTGCGGCCAGTACCCGGACTTTTGGGACTTGGGCGTAAGAAAACTCGCCCAACCATCCGGAACTTTTCACTATTGCCGTAATCTCCGGCATCAGCGCCCCTTCTCCGGTTAACGCCACGTCCGCAGGTATTGGCCCCGAGGGATAAAAGGCCTTCAGCTCTTCCAAAAAAGGCCTCTCCCACTCTCCAACTTTCTTAAGTAGAAATTCTCTCAACTGTGAACTCTTGGCCTTTCCCAGGAGTTCCTGACCGTATTGGCGCTTCAGATCCTCGGCTGCTTCAAAAGAAACATCAAAACGCCGCGCTATGCTCCGGAAAAAATGCCGGGATCCCAATGGAAAACTGCGAAACTGAACCAGTTCTTTATTTTTAATCAATGCCAGAGTTGTTTCCTCTCCGCCAACCTCCACCAAGAACAAGTCCGGTATCTTTAACGCCCCAACTATTGATTCCTTGTATACGGCCAAACGCGGCACAAATTCAATTGGCATGCCCCCCAAGCTCTCCTTTGTATCCTTAAGATCGGCACTGATTTCATCCGGCAAATGAACAAGCATAGTCCTAAAAGCAACTTCCTCTGCTCCTTGCAGGTGTTTATACCAATCTCGGCTTCCATTGGGAATTCCGGCCAATACCCGGCTGACCGGATAGCCATTGATCATAAGCTCCAACGGATAAGCTATAAGAGCTTTATCCTGACCCCGGTTTATTTCAAAAAGATTTTGGAACTGCTTGCGCAGCTCTATGGCCGTTGTAATTTTTGGCTGGACGGCTTTCCAGTAAACAAGCGTGTATTCTCCGACGTTGGGACTAAGGGCGATGATAATCTTACTCGGAACTTTTTCTAAACTCTTTATCAAAGAGAAAAGAAATTCATGCAGGCGGTGTCCGGATTTTTCCATTCGCAGGGACTGTGGAAATTTATATACGATTTTTTTGAGAACGCGCGGAGTCGTTTCCGGCGGCTCCGGCACGGCAAATACTACGCCCTTTATCGCGTGCGAGCCCATATCCACTGCGGCGTAAACCTCCGGCTTTCTTTTCGTAAATCTGCTTAGTAGCCCCATGGACTTAAGTATAACAAAGAAAGGAAGCTATTCCACCATTGCCCGGATCCGTCTGACCCCAGCCGAGGAAGATTCTTCTTTGGTGATGCGCAAACGACCGATCTGGCCGGTATGGGTGACATGCGGCCCGCCGCAAAGTTCTTGCGAGAAAATTTCGCCGGTGCTTGGTTGAGATACGGTATATACTTTCACGACAGCCGGGTATTTTTCTCTCCAAAACCGGAGCGCTCCGGTTTTGACCGCTTCCTCATAAGGCATTTCCTGATATTCAACTTTAACGTCGCGGCGTATAATTTCATTCACCCAGTCCTCAATTTTTTTTATTTCCTCCGGCGTCAATTTTCTCGGAAAAGTAAAATCAAAACGAGTCCGCTCCACCGTAATATCCGAACCTCGCTGCTCAATGCCCGGCCCCAATACTTTTCGCAATGCCGCATTTAATAAATGTGTTGCCGTGTGCAGCCGAGTGACAATTTCCAATTCTCTCTCGTCAGCGGCTTTAAGTTCTCCGGTATCCAAAAGAAGTCCATGCCCGCCGAATTTTCTTTCCCGCCCGGCGCGGGAAATTTCCTGATGCTTTTTAAACTCTTTATCAAATGCCTCTCTGGTAAGATTTCTCGTTTTTTCTCCGCCAAGTTCTTTTATGACTTCAAACGGTAAGCCGAAGGTTTCATAGAGTCGGAAGGATTTCTCTTCGGTAATTTCTTCTGGGATTAACTGCATTTCTTTGATTCCCCGCTCTAAGGTTCTGCCGAATTTCTCTCGCTCTTTTTTAAATTCCTCTCGGATGATTTCGTTTTCTTTCAAAAGCTCCGGATAAAATTTGCCGTATTCATGCACAATGTCATGGATAATCGCGTCAAAAACATGCTCTGGAATTTGATATATTTTTTCATACACATAAGTCCGGCGCAAAAGCCGGCGCAATACATATCCGGCTTCCTTATTGGAAGGCCGCACTCCGTCGCCAAGCAAAAAAGTAGAGCCGCGAAGATGATCTGCGATTATACGTTTATGCCTAATATCAATTTCCTTTGGCAGAAGCTCCAGTAGCGGGGCAAATAGGTCGGTCTCAAAAATGTTTTTCCTTCCCTGCATCACCATTGCGAGCCGCTCAAAACCCATTCCTGTATCCACCCCATTTCGCTTCAATTTCTCTAGAGTTTTGTCCGGCTTGCAATAATACTCATTAAAAACTATATTCCATATTTCTATCCCATTTACGTAAAGTTCGGTTGTGGGTCCGCACGGGCCCTCATTGCCGGTAGGTCCCCAAAAATTATCCTCCCTTCCCCGTTTTTCGATTCTGGTAATTCCGAGTTTCTGCCAAATTTCTTCGGATTCGGTGTCCATAGGCACTTCGCGGTCTCCCCCGAAGACGGTCACATATTCAATGGGAAGGTTGATCTCTTTGAAAAAATCGTGGGCATATTGAATAGCTTCCTTTTTGAAGTAGCCGCCGAAGGAAAAATTTCCCATCATTTCAAAAAACGTGAGGTGCGATTCGTCGCCCACCTCGTCAATGTCGGAAGTGCGGAAACTTTTCTGAATGGAGGCGGTATTTTTGGTTCCAAAGTCGCGCAACGTATCGGCCTCACCGGTGTAGTATTTTTTGAACTGCTGCATGCCGGCGGTTGTCAAAAGCACCGAGGGGTCGTCGGGGATTAAAGAAGACGACGGGACGACTTTGTGGTCTCTCGCCTCAAAAAAAGACAAGAATTTTTTACGCAGCTCCGCTGCCTCCATAGCTGACATTGTAGCCGATTTTTCCCTAAAAATAAAGGACCGATTGCTCGGTCACTTTCCTGTTTGGAATGGCTTAAGGATTCTCGCGCGAGAATGGTGGCGAAGTTTGCGCAGCGCCTTGGCTTCTATCTGGCGGATTCTTTCGCGGGTCACGTTAAACCGCTCTCCGATCTTCTCCAGCGTCTGTTCATCGCCTCCCAAGCCGAAACGATACCGCAGCACCGTCTCTTCTCGGGGAGAAAGTTTTCCCAGTGCTTTATTAACTGCCAGGCCAAGCTCCTTGTGCATGATATTGTCTTCGGGAAGTTCTGCCTCCTCATCAGCCAAGAAGTCGCCTAGCGTCGTGGGGTGGTATTCCGTAGGATCCCGTTCTTTGTCCAAGCTAAGCGGCGGTTTATTCAGACCAAGCAGTAACTTCACTTTCTTTTCAGGAAGACCAATCTGCTCCGCTATTTCTTTTGACGTGGGCGGATCTTCTCCATTCCGGGTAGCATTGCGGATTATCCGTTCTATGCGATAGAGTCGCTCCATCGAGTGCACCGGAATGCGGATGGTGCGGGAGCGATCGGCAATGGCCCTGGTCATCGCCTGTCTTATCCACCAGATGGCATAGGTGGAAAATTTGAACCCTCGGCGGTATTGGAACCTGTCCACCGCTTTCATGAGGCCTATGTTCCCTTCCTGGGTAAGATCAAGCATAGAAAAGTCCGTGCCAACCCACCAGTAGCGCTTGGCCACGGAAACAACGAGTTTAAGGTTGGCCTCGGTGAATTGCTTTTTGGCTTCCTGGCGTTGGCTTTCTACGGCTTCTATTTGGGCAAGAAGCGTGCGGAACTCGCGCGCCGGAAGACCCATGTGTTTTGCCGTCTCCCTTGGGGAACAAACACCTAGAGAATCGCGCAAGCGGTCAAGGTAGTCGGGTTTGAAAGAAATACTGGCGATAAGCCGCTCCAGGCGCCTTTGCTCGCGGAGAATCTCACGTTTACATACGGCTTTTTTCTTTCGCGAACATCCCCGGCGCCGCCCGATCTCCCGCAGATACTTGATTCTGCCGTAAGCCCGCTTGATCTTGGAGAATACTTGAAGCGCAGCAACGACTTCTTCTTTTGCTCCCTTCTCTCTATACGGAAAAAAAAGAAGCTCACTCGCCGGGATTTCTTCTTTGGCCACTTTGTCCGCGCATTCCAGAGTCCGCTCAAGAAGTCCGGGAATGCTCACCAGCAGTACCGCGAGTTTTGCACGAAACTCTTCCAACTTCTTTGCCAGAGCAACCTCCTCCTCCGTGGTCATCACTTTTGTTTTGCCTATTTCCCTAAAATAGCGGTCGGTCGTTGTCGGCGGGCGACTGTACTCGTTACGGTGTTTGCCTCCATCCTCTGTGTCTTCTTTGCCATCTCCGTGTTTGCCGTCGGTGGCGGGATCCATCTCTGGAGGATCGCCGTCGCTAAATAGCAAAGCGAGCTCGTTTTCACCCGCTCCAGCCATTCTTCGCATCGCCTCCTCCTTATGATAAGTGCTTACTATAGAATAAAAAATTTTACGATGTTTGTAAACCCCGTTAGAAGTCGTGCTTCAATATACGATTTTTAAATCTGGCAAAATAACTCTTGGCCGCATGCGGATTATGCCTCCGCCCAGCATCTCTCTGTCTTGAGCATGGTTGAAGGGTTCTCCTTGATAGAAAACAACGGACTGCCCCGGAGTTACGGCCCGCTGCGGTTCGCTGAACCGTACACGAATACTCTTCGCGAGTATTCGTTCAATCCGACAGGATTGGAGTGGTTGTCTATATCTAATCCTCGCCATACACTGCAGTGGAGGATGTGGTTCTTTTCCCGAAATCCAGTTTATGTCCGTTACACTTAATTCTTTTCTGAAAAGCTTCTCGTCATATGGTCCCTCGGCCGCTATCAGAGCGTTGCGGGTGAAATCTTTCTCGGCTACATAATACGGAACTCCTCCCCCGCCCGTGCCTAACCCTTCTCGCTGGCCAATGGTATAAAATGCCAGTCCGTCGTGCTCGCCGACTTTCTTGCCCGAAGTAGTCAAAACCGGCCCGCGTTTAACCGGAATGTAGTTTTTGAGGAATTCCCGCAGGTTGATTTCGCCGATAAAGCAAATTCCTTGCGACTCCGCTTTTTCCGCCGTCGGCAAGCCAAACTTTTTGGCCAGTTCCCGCACTTGCGGCTTGGTGTACTCGCCGATTGGAAAAAGACAATGCTTAAGTTGCTCTTGCGTAAGAGTCCACAAGAAATATGATTGGTCTTTATTTTTATCCACTCCTTTCAGAAGCTTAATTTCGCGTGACCGAGGCGTATCGCTAAGAAAACCATTGAGAGGCCGACCGGCACGGTCTCGCGAA
>CAYIFD010000007.1:0-14004 GCA_964362595.1 uncultured Candidatus Saccharibacteria bacterium | reverse complement strand
CTGAAAAGCGGAACGAAACTAACTAACTAATTATGTGTCGGAACAGCTGGAAAGATCCGATCTTGGCGCCGCCGCTACAGCTTTGGCGACACGCGGCCGATTAGAAACATGACTGTCCTCTTTTGATTCTTGGTCGTCCCGACGCACTATTTAAAATTTAAATAATGAAGTCGGGATTCCGATATCCGCATTGCGGATCGTCGGGACTGAATTTATTTCTGAATATATTGGATTCGCTTTATCCCACACATAATTTTATGTGTGGGGACTCGAACATATTTTCATCCCACACATAACAAGTTATGTATCGGACACGTCCAGTCCTTTTTAGGTGCTTGCCAAGAAGAAAGTTTTTTGCTATAAAGAAAACGGTTCTTCAAGGAGGAATTCCAATGGTAAACGAACCAGTCGAGAAGACCAAAGAGTGCAATAATGAAGAAAACGACAGCTTCCTGATAAAATACACGATTCTCATGTTTATCAGGTTATTGCTCACAATTGGACCTCCCGTCGTAACATTGATTGTTCTTTACTGCATTTCGCCGCAAAGAGCTGACTTATTTCCTCTGACAATTCCTCTTTTTCTGGGGTGGACCCTCTATGTGATAATCAGACTCTTGCGTCCCTTGGAAAGATGGACATTTAACGAATCGTAGAACCACAGGGACTTCGTCCCTGTTTTTCAATTCCCAAAACCCAAAAAGGACCGGACTTATTATGTTCGAATTTTGTACCCAGTATGCCTACCTTGACTGATCCGACTACAAGTCGGATTATAAGCGAATGCTGTCAAAGTTGTACTACTGGGATTAAATTTTCAATTTGCTTTCCATTCTGGATTTTCAGAAAAATAACAGCCACGCAAAATCCCCAATCTTTAGGACCTTGCGTGGATGTTGTTTTTCCCCGGTGACAGGCCGTGAAAAACCGCAACTCGTTGTAAATTGTGTGGTTGGGGGCTTATTCCTTAGCCCCGCCATTCCTCACAAGCACCTATAAGTATAAACCCTCCGCGATAACTGTCAAGACAGGAGATATTGCAAACTTATATTAACATTACCGATGCGGTCGTCTATATAATGTTAATCAACTTGTCCTAAATTCTATGGTGAACTAGCAGGGCCGCCCCCACTGCTTGGGCAACTCGGCCGAGCTTGGTCCTCACAATTGGGGTTTTGCGCAGGGGCGGCAAAATAAATTTTTTAGCCGCCTTGCGTATCTTGGTAAGGTTAAAATGGCCATCTCCCATCGCTCCTCCACCGATAATAACTACTTCCGGATTTAAGATATTAATTAGATTGGCAATACCAATCCCCAAAATCTCCTCTCGGTTTTTCCTGCCCTTAGAAAAGCGTCCCCCAACCCAATATTCCAGTTCCTTTTTATCTTGTACCACCATGTGCCCAAATTCACCGGCTCCGAAATTGGCCCCGCGATAGATTTTTCCATCCGCCAAGATTCCACCTCCGATCCCGGTCCCGATGGCAAGCACAATCGCGTTTTTCCGGCCTCGTGCCTCGCCCCATATTGCTTCGGCCATAAGCATGCCTCGCACGTCATTGTCCACGGCCACTTTTGTTCCGAACTTTTCAAAAAACTTCTTCGCCCTCCAGCCATTTAAAAAGCGGAGGTTGGGAGCATACCGCAATACTCCACCGCTAGGGTCCACTATTCCTGGCAGTCCTACTCCCAGACCGGATAATTTTTTATTCCCCTTAAGAGTCCTTACAATTCCCTCCATAGCTTTAAGAAAACTCTTTTGGGTCTGGGGGGTCTTTATGGTAAAGCATTTTGGATTCTGTTTCCTTAGCCCTTTCAGTAAAACCGCTTTGGTATTGCTTCCTCCTATATCAATTCCTAAATAGAGTTGCGCCATAATCTCATTCTACAGATTTTTCGGTGAATCAAAAATCGCCTCCTGTATTCTTTTCCTTACTTTAGGGGTAGGCCAAAATCCAAGATATCTTCCTATGAGCAAACGTGTCTGGGCCTCAATGGCCGGAACCGAGTTAAAGATGAGAGTAATAGGAACCATGACCCATTGCAGCACCATGAAAAGATATTTATGCCGTCCCACCTTTAAGGGTTTGGGCGGCAAAAACTTCAGAGTCAGATAAACCGAAGTAATGATTCCAAACATGGCAATAGTCATGATCCACTGGGTTATGCGGGGCACATTGTAGGCAAGGATGGTGGTTCCAAACAGCTTTCCGCCAAGGAGCACCGGCAGCCAGCCGGTTGCGAAAATTATAATAGAGTTGGTGGCCCAGCCCCAAAAACTTTCCATCATATGAAAGGTCCAGTAGATCTTGGTGCTAAGCGCAATCTTGCGGTTATGGAGAAAGCCGAAAAGAAAATAAGGTATATCGGCCACTCCGTATGCCCATCTTCTTTGCTGCAAATAAATATTTTTTAAGGTCTGCCAAAATGTTTCCGCCACATTGGCGTCCATGGAAACAGGCACTAGTAGCGGCTCAACTCTCCAGTCACCGTCAAAAGTCAAAAGCCCTTGCCAGAAAATACGCGAGTCCTCCGATACAACATTGACTTGCCAAAAACCCATTTCTACCAAGGCCTTGAAGGGGAAAGCGTGAGAAGAAAATGACACCAATCTCTCCGGCCGCATCTGGTTCATGAGGTGCCAAAAGGTTGAAGAAAAAGCCATTACGCGCGATATTGCCGAGGCCTCCCAAATATTGTTGATAAAAAGCGGCACTGGTTGAAAGGAAGTGCGCAGGGGTTTGGATACAGTTAGATACCCGTAAGTAAGCTTGGCGAAATAATCCGGGGGTGCTACCGTATCCACATCAAACACGGAAACAACAATTTGTTCGTAAGGAATTTCCTCACGATCAATAATCTCTTCTTTGACCCTTTTGCCTGCCCAGGTCTCGTTAGCGCCTTTTCCGGCGAGTTCTCCGGGAGCGTCCTCATGTATAGTGAAAAGAAATTTTCCAAACTTTTTATTGAATTCCGCCGAAATTTTTGCTCCCACGGCTTCGGTCTCCGCTCCGGCCCGCTTCTCTCCGGACAGCACGACTATCATACGTTCCTTTGGATGCTCGGCTCGGGCCAGAGCACTTACGGTATTACGGAGGATTTCATCTCCTTCCTGATAGTAGGGCAAAATAACTAGATGCCAGATATCACGGCGCCAGTTCCGGATGCCGAGCGGATGCCTGGAAAGGTTCAGACCATCAAGTTTCTTAATCCAATCAATCTTCAGGTGCTCTCGCAGATTTCTGAAACTCGCCCGCAGATGCCAAGTTAAATAAACCGTTTTTAGGAACCAATAAAGATCAAAAATGATAATAAAAGTTACGGTAGCGGCCGGATAATAAACGGCTCCGGCAATGATCAAACCAAAAGTTCCCCACACTAAAACCCCCGGCAAGGTCTCCAGCACTCGGTAGATGAGGCGATCGCTGCCCGGCGGCAAGTCCTTGGCGGTTCCTACTTTCAAGTAAAATTTTTCTTCTTTACTTCCAGCCATTATTTCTACTTTGTTTTAACTATACGGCAGAAAGACGAATAAAAAAATGGCTCAACAAGAGCCGTCTTGAGTTATGGAGATGTTTTCAACTCCGTAGAAAACTTTTCCTTGAGCATGGATACGGAAATCCAGTTCCTTCGGGCTTCATGTCCCCAGTAGCGGTCCGCTTTAGCAACACCGTCTTGGCGAAACCCGACCAGGAGCAGTCGCGAGCCCCAACGTACTAAGAATTCTTGAATCGGAGATAGAGTTCTTGGTTCAAAACCCAAACCCCTAATATTCCGGAAAATTGTATCAGCGCGACACGCTTTGACTCTGGAAAAACGCGGCTCCCGTTGAACGAGCAGCGCAAGTTCTTTTAGAGAGGCCCTGAAAGCGCTTCCTGCCGCCGCAGGATCAAGCCTGCTTATAATGCGGTTATGGAGATGCAAAATAATAACCCGATCGCCAAACTTCACTCTCGTCCCATCCCCCAGCAAGACCGGCTTTCCTATGTAAGCGACAACCTCTATGCGCAGGGCAGGAGCAACTTGCGCCTGCGGTCGGTCTAGACCCATATAGCGCGTATAGCACCGGTCCCAGCAGCGATAGCTAAAGGCCATTATCCGGAGCAGCCAATCAGGGATTTTTCTTGCCGCTTTCCGCTTCCGCATGCCTCTTTCCTCCCTGGTTCTGGATTATTTCTAACATATCTTCAGGAAATAATCAAGCCATCTACTCGCTAAATAGCTTTTTTGCTTCCTCCCAAAGCGAGGGGTCATTTTGTTTTTCTTTCAACCAAAACCACCATTCCGCTCCCCATAAATAATTTTCGCTAAATCCCGCGCGACGGCTGCGGCGGATTATTTCTTGAAACCGCTCTGCGCTCATCAGTTGTTTTTGAATCGCCAAATCGTAATCGGGG
Source organism: uncultured Candidatus Saccharibacteria bacterium (assembly GCA_964362595.1). GTDB lineage: Bacteria > Patescibacteriota > Minisyncoccia > Sungbacterales > HO2-52-23 > CAYPPK01. The sequence goes on along the minus strand of CAYIFD010000007.1, from coordinate 9,607 downwards.
AGCAGTTTATTCCAAAACGGTTCGGCTTGCAGCTCCGCTACGATAATTTTGCTTCCGGGATACAGCGCTTCAAAAAAATATTTCTTCAGGGTGTATGATCCGGGCCCGAGCGGCGACCAAAATACCCCCCAATATGGATTCCATACCTGGTAATACATGGTAACCCCCAGGAAATTGCTCCGTTTCAACGAAGTTCCCCACCAGCCGCCCTCGCCCGCGTCCGTGAGCAATATCGGCCGTTCGTCAAGCGAACGGATGAGTGCTAACTCACGATCCACAATCTCAGAAGAAAGCTTATTGGCCGCACATTCGGCTCCGAACTTATGAAAATGCTCGTTTTCCAGCTGCCAGGCAACTATCGCTGGCGAATCCTTGTAGCGTTCAACAACTTTCTGTATGTATATATCCACTAAACGTTCAAACTCATTGTTTGGAAATTGGGAATTGGAAATTGAAAATTCCCGAGCCGCCCAGCTCGGGATGTGGCACTCCGGCCAGCGGGGAAGTTTTCTTCCCACGATCAGAATCAATTTTGCTCCCGCTTCTTCCGATTTTTTTATAAAAAAATCATATTCGGAAAATTCAAATATGCCTCTTTCCTTCTCAATCTCGCTCCAGTAAATCGGAATTCTCATCTTTTTTGGGTTTAAGTCGTCCAGAATTGCATCAAATGTCTCCTTTGGTTCAAGACGAAGTCGCCTTGCCATCAAGGTGGAAAAAGTCACGGCGAAAGAAATTTCTTTTTCTTTCAGAAAACCGCGCCAAGAGACCAGGAAAAATAGAGCCGTAAGCGCCGCCAGGGTTAGGCAAAAAATGGAAAATTTTCTGATCCGTTTCATTGGTTATACAAGAAGGGCTAATCCCGTAGCGATTAAAATCGTGGCGATTGTCTTTTGCACCAAAGTACTGCGATTAAGTTCTTCCTTGAAGATATCCGGCCAGCGGCGAGAAAAGAATATGGCCAGCGCAAAAAGGAAAACGTATTGAACCCCCTGCAGAGCATTGACGAGCGAGGCGCTCCCGAGGGAAATCGCCAGAACAATGATCAAGGGCGAGAGACCGGCAAAAATTCGTGAGATGATATAAAGTGCCCCCGTTTTTATCCCGCTTCCGCGCAGTTCTGAAAATCGCAATCTCTCCCACACCTCGGCGCGGATAAGAAGCGGCAGGGCAGCAGCGAGCGCGCCTACCCGCGACCAAAGAAAAGCAGAGAGATCGTCGGTTCCTTCAAAGGCGAATTTTTGCAGCACTAAAGCCAGGGCGAAAAGAAACGCTACCAGTATTTCCAGAAAAAAAAGTCCATAACTTCTTTTCTTGAAAAGCTCGCCAAAGGAACGAAAAGCAATTAAAACTCCGCCCAGCGCCAGAATAATGAAAGCGACCAGAAATTCTCCGGACAGGCGTTCTCCCAAAAGCGCGTAGCTTAAGCCGAAAGTAAAAAGCGGGGTTAGGCTGCCGATGGCCGGCACCACCCGCGAGACCTCGTCGCGCTGAAGCGCGGTAAAAAAATAGACAAGCGCGGGAACAGATACTGCCCCGGCGCCAATAGCGGCCATGATCACCGGCGGGTCCGCGGGCTTGAGAAGCCAAGGAAAAGCGATAAAAGTAAACGCTCCGCTTGCGCCACCTATAAAAGCAAGTGCTAAAGGACTGGGATACAATTTCTGCACAAACGCCTTGTCGGTGATAAAGACCAGGGCATTGGCCAGATGTCCGAGGATGGCAAAAATCAGCCACATACTTTACACTTTCCCTTCCCCACGTTAAACTTCATGAAGTCGGACTTCATGAAGTTTAAAATATGGAAAGACCACAATTTGTTAACGGTGAAGTATATCATGTTTATTCCCGCGGAGTTGAAAAACGCCGTATCTTTATGAACAATAAAGATTACTTTCGCGCGGTTCACGATATGTTTGAATTTAACGATACCGCCCCGGCCCAAATCTCTTATCACCATTTACACTCGTCAATTCCTGAAACGAGATTGCAGAAACTGGAAAGAAAACCAAGAAAACTTTTGGTTGAGATATTGTGCTTCTGTCTCATGCCAAATCATTATCACTTCTTATTAAGACAATTAAGAGATGGAGGAATAACCGAATTTATGCGGAAATTTGGGACAGGTTTTACCAACTATTTCAATATAAAATATGATAGGGTTGGACCGCTTTTCCAGGGAAAATTTAAAGCGGTACATGTAACGGAGCAAAGACACCTATTATATCTCCCCCACTATATTCATCTTAATCCGTTGGACCTTTATACGCCAGAATGGCGAGAGAAACGAATAAAAAATGTTGCGAAACCCCTCGAGTTTCTAAAATTATACCGTTGGTCCAGTTATCCGGACTACATAGGCAGAACAAACTTTCCTTCAATAACACAGCGAGGATTTATCCAAGAAATTTACGGCAGTACAGATCCCGAACGCTATTTAGGCGATATAAAAGAATGGCTTAGCGAGCTAGACCTTTCTTCTATCCGAGACCTGACCCTAGAATAAAACTTCATGAAGTCCGACTTCATGAATCTCAAGTTATGGTACAAGCTTGAAATAATGTTTCAAATAATAGCGGAGCATGGAGCGGCGGAAGAATTTGTTTCTCTCCTCCAGATGGGTATGACCATTCAAGATATCCACCACAGCATCGTGAACAAAGTAAGTTTTATAACCAAGCTTCCGTGCTCTGCTGGACAAATCCGGTCCCTCAAAATACATAAAAAATTTTTCGTCAAATCCTCCAAGCCGTTTAAAAAGGTCTGTCCCTACAGCCATAAAACTTTCAGCCACCCAATCAACCTCAATAGAGCGGTCATAATCCCACAAATTCAGATTAAAACTCATTGAAAAATCTCTAAACCATAAGGACTTGAGTCCAAATCGGAACAAAAATCGGCAAATTTTGCCTCCAATTTCGCGCAAAAAATTGGGATCCCACCCCATATTCCACCGCATCGGCGTACCCTTCTCGGTAATAAGCTTCCCTCCCGCAATTCCCGCCTCCGGGTGCGAATCCAAAAACAAGAGTAATTTTCCGATGGAATCCCCTCTGACCAAAATATCGTTATCCACAAATACAATGTATTTTCCTTCTGCGCCTTTCGCTCCGCGATTTCTTGCCGCACTCGGGCCAAGATTTTTTTCATTGCGGACATAGACAACTTCGGGGAAATCGCGTTTTGTCATTTCTCCGGTTCCATCGGACGAGTTATCGTCAACGACGATTATTTTTTGCGGGATAAGTGAACTTCTTCTCAAAAAAGTAATACACCTCTTGAGAAATCCCTTGCCGTTATATGAAATTATAACAACAGAGAAATCAGCCTTCATTTCTCATTTCTCATTAACTTCATGAAGTCCGACTTCATGAAGTTTTATAATATCGCGGTACAAATATGCGCTCCTCCTGATTCTTCTTTCTTGGGTACTATAATCCACTTCCACCAGCCCGAATCTTGGCCAAAAGCCGAAATCCCATTCAAAATTATCCAAAAGAGACCAGTGAAAGTAGCCGCGCACGTCCACTCCGTCCCGCAGCGCCCGTTCAATCTGGTGGAGATGCTCCCGAATGAACTCGGCCCGCCTGCCGTCCCGGGCGTCGGCAATTCCGTTTTCGGTGACGAAGACGGGTTTGCCCAACGCCCCTGCCCGTTTCAGGAAACGGTATAGCGCCTCCGGATAGATGCGCCATCCTGTGTCGCTTTTTTGCCCCCGGCCAAAGAGGAAGCGGCTACGGTAGTAATTTAGGCCCACAAAGTCAAAATACGATTTTGTTTTCTGGAGAAAGTAAAAGTTGCGCAGGTAATTCACCAGCACTCGCGCCCAAAAGGGACGGTACCATTCCATACTTTCGGAAATACCCACCTGCAGCGCCCCATTGATCTTCTTAAGCGCGAGGTAACTCTGTCTCTGGGCTTGCCGGAGGTGGAAATATACGCGCGCAAGCATAAAAATATTCATTCTCTGCGGCGGATATAGTCCAAAAAGGTACGCGTGAGCGGCCCATGAACCTGGCTCATTCAACACTACCCAATACCGCACGTCCGGCAGCGCCCGCGCAATGTGCCGACAGTACCGGACAAAATCATCTATTGTTTTTGACGAATTCCACCCGCCCTGATCGCGTACCCACAAAGGCAGTGTCCAGTGCCACAGGGTCACAAACGGCTCTATCCCCCGCTCCCGCAAGGCCTTAATTACTTCCCGATAGTGTTCAATTTCTTTTTCACTAAATTTCCCCTCCTCCGGCTCAATCCGCGACCATTCCACCGAAAAACGATGCGCGTTGTGCCCCAGGGACTTGGCAATGTCAAAATCGTCCTGGAAACGACGGTAGTGGTCGCATGCCCGTCCGGAAATATAATTTTCTTCCTGTAGAGGATTTGGTCCGCCAGCTGGCGGATTTAAAATATAATCCGGCCATTTCCGCAATTTTGCATTTTGATTTTTGATTTTTGATTTTTCCTTCTCCCATTCCGTCCAATCATTATGATTTCCTCCCTCCACCTGATGGGCGCTGGTTGCTGCTCCCCAGTAAAATTCTTTAGGAAACTTGGTCATCAAGCTTAAATTATCGGAAGTCCGACTTCCTATAATTATCTACGTGCCCTTTCCTCCATTTTTCGATCTCGGCATGACCCCCGGAAAGAAGCATTTTGGGAACTCGGTATTTCCTGCCACGCCAGGCGAAAATCTCCGGCCTCGTGTACATCGGCACCCCGATTCCGTAGCGCTTTTCCTCCAGCGATTCCGCTTTGCCCAAAAACCCGGGGATATGCCGCGCCACCGCTTCCATCACTACCATGGACGGAAGCTCCCCGCCGGAAAGTACATAAGGACCTATGGACAAATTTTCAATTTCCAATTTCCAATTTTTAATTACTTTTTTGATCCGTTCGTCCACTCCTTCGTAGCGTCCGGCGATCATTACAATTCTATCATATTTTTTTGCCCAGTCCGCCGCCATTTTTTGCGTAAACTGCTTTCCTGCGGCAGAGAATAGCACGATTTTCGTTTTTGATTTTGAAAATTTGGATTTGCCATTTTGTTTGTAATTTGGAATTTGGAATTTGGAATTTGTTCTTAAAATTGAAAATATCGCTCTTATGAGCGGTTCAATTTTAAGAACCATCCCCGGACCTCCACCATAGGGCCGGTCATCCACCTTTTTATGCTTATCCAGCGCAAACTTTCGTAAATCATGTATGCGAATGTCAACGAGTTTTTTAGCTCGCGCCCGCTTGATCATGGAGTGGTTAAGGTACCCGCATGAATCTCTGCCAGAGGCGCCCGCCTGCCGGTCGGGCAGGGATCCGCCTTTGGCGGAAAAAATCTGCGGAAAAACTGTAATGACATCAAAACGCATACTAAAAATATATCACAAAAATGTAAAGTGGAAAAGCCGCATTCTACTATAGACAGCGATCGCTGTCTATAGTAGAATTATCGTTTCCTGCTTAAAATTAATAAAGAATAAATCATAAAAGCGCCGCCGGGCGCTTTTATGATTTTGATTTCGGAACCTACAGCCGCAAATCATCCACTACTTCGTCAACTTCCGAGCGGCGCGCAACTCTTGGGCCTCGCCCTCCCTCCGGCTCTTCAATCTTCATATTCACGCGGGCGTTGTTTTTGATGCCTACCACGCGAAGCAAAGATCGGATTGCCTTGGCGGTTTGTCCGCTGCGGCCGATGATTTTCCCCATATCTGCGGGGTCAACCTTGAGAGTTATGAGCACTCCCATCTCGTCAACTTTGCGGTCGGTTTTTACCGCATCCGGGTTATCCGCAAGGGCCTTGACCACATACTCAAGAAATTCCTGATCCGATTGCATCTTAGCCATTTCTTTTTACTCTTTGTCTCGACCTTGGGTCGGGACTGTTCCTATCTTCTCGACCTTTCTTTGCACTACGGTTTAGATAAATCCAATTATACTTTTTATGCCCAAAAGGGTCAACCCCTACTTAACCACTGGAACCTTTTTTGCTTGGATAACGGCTTTCGCTACCAGGAGATTATGTACCGTCGGAGTGGACTTGGCGCCCTTGGAAAGCCAATACAGAATTCGTTCATTTTTTAGAATGGTTTCTTTGGTTTTGGGATGGTAGGATCCGAGTATTTCAAGCTCCCCCGACTTGGGCTTGGATCGTTTTTCAGTTACCACCACCCTAAAAGCGGGATCATTCCTTCTTCCCACTCGCTGAAATTTAATCATCAACATGAGTAATAGGATACTTAAACATGCGGAAAAAGTCAAACAGTTCCATAAAACTACCTATTGGTATAAACTTCAGCTTCTTCCAGCTTCAGTGACAAAAGCCGCGATACTCCGTCATCACCCATGGTAACGCCGTAGAGAATTCCGGCTGCCTTCATGGTCTCGCGGTTATGGGTAACAAGAATTAATTGCGTTTTTTTGGAAAGCTCCTTCAGAAGAGCGGCGTATTTCTGGGAGTTGGCCTCATCCAAAGCCGCATCGGTCTCATCCAAAATCAAAAACGGAGGAGGATTTACGGCGGTGATGGAAAAAAGCAGGGCAATGGAAGTAAGCGCGCGTTCTCCGCCGGAAAGCATGGCCAGTCCCTTTATTCGCTTTTTGGGAAGATCCAAAGAAATTTCCACACCCTCCTCTGCCAATCCTTCCACCTCCCCGTGAATAGGTATGTCAACCAACTGTAAGCTTGCCCTTCCACCGCCAAAAATTATTCTAAAATAATTATGGAACTCGTCTTTTATTTTGGCAAAGCCGGTTTTGAAGTCCTCTTTGATATGTTTATCCAATTCCTTGACTAACTCTTTTAAAGAGCCCAGGGCCCGTTTCAAGTCCTCCAGTTCTTTTGACAAAAAAGAATGCCTTACTTCCGTCTCCTGATATTCTTTCAGGACAGAAGTATCTATGCCGCCGATTTCTTCCATTCTCGCGCGCCAGCGCTCAACCCTGCGCTTTAACTCTTCACTGGGAATATTTAAGTCCTCTCCCGGCAAATCTTTTTGTTCAATTCCATTCTCTTTCAGATCTCTTTCCCAAATTTCTTCGCGTGCATCCAATCGTTCCCCGTCAAATTTGAATCTCTCCAGGGCTAAAGCCACTTCTTTGTCCTCATCCTGTCGGGCTCGCAATACCACATCCAACTCCCTAATCTTCTGCTGTGCCGTCCTGTACTTTTCCCGTGATTGCTCCCGCACGGTTTCCATTCTTCCGATTTCTTCAGCGGCTCGAGCCAGCTCCTCCTGTATATCCCTTACTGTTTTTTCCAGTTCTTTTACCACCGCGCTCTCATACGAATCTTTTTTTTCCTCCACGGTCCCCCGTTGGACCTCATCAATAAGATGGTCCAGATTTGCAATCAATGCATTAAGATGCGATTTTATAACCCCGGACCTATCTTCCGCTAAAATGGCGCGAATTTCTGCTATCACTTCCTTGATCTTGTCCTGAATGTACTTGCCGTCTACCACTTTCACTCTCGGCTGAAGGGCTTTCTCCAGTTCCACTTCCAGCCGCCCCTCCAGCCGGCCAAGCTCCCGTTCAAGTTCCCGGCGACGCGCTTCCAGCCGAACCATTCTTTGCTCCTCCTCGCTTTTGGGGGAGCTATCATCAGCAATTTCTCCTTCTGCGTTTTCTATCTCTTTAATCAGCTCTTTAATTTCTTTGCTAAGTCCGTCTTGTTTTTTCCGGTATGGTTCTGAGGCGGAGGCGATCTTACTTTTTTCTTCCCCAATCTCCTCTGCTTCTTTGGCAAAATATGCTTTCTGAAATTGCTTGAGTTCCGCTTCCACCCTCTCTCTTGCTTCTGCTTTTTGGGCCTGCACCTTCAAAAATTTCAGATGCGGAGCAATCTCGCGCAAAAGCGCCTCTACTTGATTCATATTGTTTTCGGTTGCTTCAAGCTTGCGCTCCGTCTCGTTTTTGCGCAGTTGATAAATCCTCAATCCCAAGGCCTCTTCCAGCATTTCTCTGCGCTCACGGGGTGAGGACATAATTATCCGATCCACTTCGCCCTGGCTGATAATGTTATGTTTCTGCTCCCCCAATCCTATGCGCGCGAGAATCTCTACCACATCCTTTAGCCGGACTTGAGAATTATTAAGGTAATACTCGTTTAGACCATCCCTGAAAATTTTTCGGCCTATGGCAACTTCAGCAAAGTCCAGAGGAATTCTTCTGTCTTCGTTGTCAAAAATCATGGTCACTGACGCTTTGCCCATCCGCGGTATACTCGCCGAACCATTCCAGATAAGATCTTCTCCTTTCTTTCCTCGCAGCGACTTCATGGATTGCTCTCCCAAAACCCAGCGAACTGACTCGGCAATGTTTGATTTCCCGCTTCCGTTAGGCCCCACGACGGCCGTAACTTTTGCCGGAAATTCCAAAACCGTCGTTTTCGGAAACGACTTAAATCCGGAAAGTTCTAATTTCTTGAAATACATAGTCAGTTAGATTATAGGAATATAGGAAGTCCGACTTCCTTAAGTTCGCTTTCTAACCAACGTAAATACGGCCTATACGTCCTTCCGATCGGGATTTCAAGGATACATGGCATAGTGTAGGAATGAAGACGCTTTACCTCATGTCTAACCTGCGGGAATTTCTTCTTGAGGGTTTTGACCAAAAGTATCGCTTCGTTCCACTTCTCAATTCTGCCTTTTTTCGGAGGCCAAAAGTAAGCCGAAGATACTTTCGGAATCACCACCATGCACCCGGCAAGCCGTTTTTTTAAAAGCGAAAGGCCGATCTCTTGCGCTTCTTTTTGGTTTTTGCAGGTGATAAAAACAAGAATCATAGCCAATACTAAACCCACCTCTTCGCACGCAACGCATTTCTCGCCGCTTCTTCTTGAGCCGCTTGTTTTGACGGTCCCTCACCTTCGGCAATTCTTTCCTCTTCCAAAAATACTCCGACAATAAAATGTTTATCATGATCCGGTCCCCACTCCTTGATCACCTCGTAAGTTGGAGTTACTCCCACTCGTTCCTGCGCCTCCTCTTGGAAAAGCGACTTTGGATCTTTATAAAGCTCTTTGGTTAGCACCTCTTGCAGGCGCGGCATGAGCGCACTTTGGATAAATTTTTTTGCCGCCGTATATCCCTGATCAAGATAAACCGCCCCTACTAACGCTTCAAAGGCATTGGCTAAAATAAACTGCCGGGCCCTTCCCACGTCCTTTGCTTCCCCCCGGGAAAGAAGCAAAAATTCATTGATATTAAGATCAACCGCGATATCGGATAGCATGCGGGAATTAACCAAAGCTGCACGGAAGCTGGTCAGCTCCCCTTCCGGCTTCTCGGGAAAACGGGCATACAATTCTTCTGTCACCACTAACTCCAAAACCGCGTCCCCCAAAAATTCAAGCCGCTCGTTGTGCCCGACGCGAGATCAGGGATTTACAGTCAGGTTAGACCGATGAGTAAGAGCCTGTAACAGCAAGTCCTCGTTATTAAATTTTAACGATAACTCCTCCTGTAAATGTGAGATATTTTTCATGCTTATTCTTTTTTCTCCGGTTCTTCCTTTGTTTTTGTCTTCTCTTCCTTGTCCGCCACAGCTGCCCCCTTCGCCGAAGTAGCTACGGAGACCGAGTCGGCGCCGGCGGAGATCGGAA
>CAYIFD010000006.1:0-14249 GCA_964362595.1 uncultured Candidatus Saccharibacteria bacterium | reverse complement strand
GTATGGCCTTCATAACCTCCATTTCTCCCGGGGTTCGCTCCGTAAAAGTAACCTTGCCGCTGGCCGTGGTATATTCCGTTTTTACTTTTTCCTTTAACTCATTCACTACTCTCTCGGCACCTTTCTTCCAAGAATCGTCCGTGGGCCGGATCAAAATTTGGATCCAGATATTCTCCACCGGACTTATTTTATTTAAGGTCTCCAGCAGGGTTGCCACCGGATCAAGCTGCTGCTCCTCCTCAATTGCTTCAAAATCATAAAAGGTGCGGATGGGATAGGCATCGGGTTTGGCCAAGATCAATTCGTTGCCAAAAAGCGTATATCCCAGCGCCTCCACCTCTTCCACTTTAGCGGGAAAACGGTGGATGTAGTCCTCACTTACTTCCGTTATTTCAATGTCCGGATAATGAGCATAAATAGCGGCCTGGACCATGTTTTTGTTTCCTTTGGGAACGCGCAGATAAAAATGTATTTCCCCTCCGAAACTTACAATCTCGCAGCAAAACCACCGGGATGTTTCTCCATCCCAATATTTGTCCCGCCACTGTCCGGGCGCGTTTCGCATTCCGTGCAAAGACATAAAGACCTGCTCCATAGCCCGGGGACTTTTGCGCAGCTCGCGAGGAGTGCGCATCTCCAGCATCACCCATTGAATGGATTTTTTATAATAATCCTGGGCATAAGCCATCCAAAGAGAATAGGAAAGGGCAACCAGTATGAAGAAAAGCCAAAGCCACCAGAGCGAGAGGATCCAGGTTTGAACGGCAACCACTATTTGAAGTAGATCAAATACCATCCGGGTTTTCGTTTTAAACCAAGGTGTATTCGTCGTTTATCCGTTTAAATAACGACTTATCTTGCAGATTGAGAAGGACGGTAGGCGGCTTCACAAAACGTTTTTTTAAAACCATCTTTATTGCTTCGTCTTTTTTGAGCGGCCGGCCGGCTTGTTTGAACACCGATACCAAGATCTCCTTAACGGTTCCCGGCTCATACCCCCATTCTTTCAAAGCATAAAGTCCTCTTCCAACCAATACAAAACGGGGGTCCTTGATGAGTTCGTTATGCACGGTTTGCGGATGGGCTTTGTGTCTGGTCCCGCCTGTCGTTGCCCCCGCCCGACTCGCTTCGCGACTCGAAGCGGGCAGGTGCGCCTGCCCGCCAGTTGCTGATGCTCTAGCCGTCTGCGGGCGGGGCTCGGGTCGTTGGCGGGCAGGCCAACTGGTAGAGTTGATGGCCTCGGCCACCTCCCGGAAGTGCAGGGGTTTTTGGGTTTTGGAAAACACCAGATATGCCTTGTCCTTCACTCCTCTTGGGTTAATGGTAGGCCAGCTTATCAAGCCATATTCTCCATATGGGTTCTGGCGAATTTCTTTGGAGATTCCCAGATGTGCTTCCTGCATCTCTTTGGGTAACTCTTTTCCAAGTATCTCTTCGGAATATTTTACCGCAACTGCGTGAAGTTCCCGGCGAGACAGAGACCTACCGCGCTCTGCCAAATGAGTTCTAGTCCTCTCCACGATTTTCTCCGCCCTGTCCGCAGCACTCTTATCTATGGTCCAGCGGCGGTGCAAGCGGTTGGTCTCCGGAAGTTCAGAAAAGTCCTTTCCGATTTTCAAGAACAAGCAAAGATGCGGAACTTGCCGGGAATTTCCAACCATATCAAAAAAGTGATGCTCCGCGAGCACCCCTCCCCAAGCCCGAAAATGGTCTTCAAGAGCCCGCAAAGTCGGCTCTATTTCCTGATAGTTCTCGGGTTTGGCAAGATGCTTTAAGGCATCCGCCTCAATTTGGCGCACCCGCTCTCGGGTAATTTTATATTCCTTCCCTATAGCTTCTAGGGTCTTTTTTCTTCCTCCATGCAGCCCAAAGCGCTTCTCCACTACCGCGCGCATCCTCTTGGTCGGCAATTTTTTGAGCAGCATTCGGGTTGCCTCCTCGGGTTGTACAGGCAAAGTGAGTTGGGTCATGAAAATCAACTAATAAAGAGTATCACATTACTTCTTTTTTGTAAAGTTGTCCCAGATAACCAACAGGGGGCTCGCCACGAAAAGGGAGGAATAGGTGCCGAAAGCGATTCCAAGCATCAAAGCAAGAGAGAAATATCTTGTGGTAACTCCTCCAAGAATAAATATGGCGCCGAGCACCAGTAAAACCGTAAGTGAGGTATTGATGGAACGAGTAATGGTCTCTCCAATGCTGCGGTTCACCACCGCCGTGAAAGGTTCCGCAGCTTTTTGGTTGCGCAGATTCTCGCGTATTCGGTCAAATACTACAATTGTATCGTGTACGGAAAAACCCAAAATTGTCAAGAGCGCGGTAATGAAAAGAGCGTCAATTTCTATTCCTTTAAATTCTCCCAAAGCGGCAAAAATACCCGTGGGGATAGCCACATCATGGATCAGAGCGATAACCGCAACTATTCCGTATTTCCAGGAGGATACCGGTTTTGATACTTGGCGGAAAGCCCAGGCGATATAAAAAATTATGGCAACAATGGCTAAAGCCAAAGCAATTATCGCTTTTTGCTTAAGTTCGGCTCCAATAGTTGGACCAATCGCGTCAAACCGCAACTCCTCGCCTCTCCCCGCAATTTCTCCCAGGCGGTTAAGAACTGCCTGATGCTCGTCTTCGCTTACCTGCCGAAAGCGGATAATCGCCCCTTGATCTTCGCTTGGCTGAACCTGTGTTCCCCCCACCAGCAGAGTTAGCGCTTCTTGGAGAACAACCGGAGAAGGACGTCCATCCAAAAACCGAATTTCCAGCAAAGATCCTCCCTTAAAATCAATTCCAAAATTCAAACCCCACATGGAGACGGAAATGACACTCGCGAGAATTAGAAGCCCGGAAATACTTAGAAAAATTTTTTTGTGACCGATGATATTCATGGTAAAATTCCAATTTTCAATTTACAATTTTCAACCAATAGTCCAATTAACCAATTTTCAAACACTGGAAAATTGAGACATTGAAAATTCATTGAAAATTGAGAATTGATAATTGAAAATTATTTTGTAAGTCCGCTCATAAACATTAATTTCTGATTTTGCAGTCCTTTGGTTGTAACCGCGATTAATAAAGTCCTGGTCACCCAGATAGCCGAAAACATGGAAACCAGAATTCCGATGGAGAGCGTTAAAGCAAATCCCTGCACCACACTCGTCCCCATCCAGTAAAGAATGGCTGAAGTTATCATACTTGAAATATTGGAGTCGCGGATAGAAGTCCAAGCCCTTCCAAATCCCTCTCTTATCGCCTCCTCAAGCATCTTTCCTCCTCTCAACTCCTCTTTCAGCCGTTCAAAGATCAGCACATTGGCATCCACGGCCATACCCACGGAAAGGATAAATCCGGCCACACCGGCTACGGTCAACGTTACCGGGATCAACTTAAATATCGCCAAAACAACAGCCATATAGAGAAGAAGGGCAAATACCGCCAAAACCCCGGGCAGGCGGTACCAAAAAGTCATAAAAAGAGCCACGGCCAAAAAACCATAAATTCCGGCCAGGATGCTTTTCTCAAGCGATTCCTGTCCCAAAGACGGGCCCACGGTCTGCTGGGCAATTAGTTTTATCGGCACAGGCAGGGCTCCAGCATTAAGCCGTTGCACTAGTTCCTTTGCTTCCCGGGGAGTAAAACCTCCGGAGATCTGCGCTTTTCCGTCCCTAATTTCCTCCCGTACCACTGGAGCGGAGATAGGAGCATTGTCAAGAAAAATAGCCAGTCGTTTCCCTACATTGCGCTGGGTGAGAACGGCAAAAATTTCCCCCCCTGCGGAAGTCAATTCCAAATTGATGAGGGGCTGATTGGTGGTTGGGTCAAAGTCCAAAGTCGCTTTTTTCACAAATCTGCCGGTAAGCGCGGTTGGTTTGAAAGAAAGATCCTCTTGCTCCTCTCTGAATTCTAAAAATGGTGTCTCCCCTATAAGTTGGATAGCCGCATTTATATCGGGGACGCCGGCAAGCTCCACAATCAATCGCCATCCCTCTCCAGCCCGCTCCACTTGCACCACCGGCTCGGCCACACCAAAAAGATTTACCCGGCGCTCAATTACATTTCTAACCGATTCCATGGAATCGGATCGCTCCTTTGGCGCGATATTTTCCACCTCGGCGCCATACACCAGATGCGTTCCTCCCCGTATGTCTAAACCGAGACGGTAAGGGAAATTGATAGTAACTGGTAACTGGTAATTGGTAATTTTTGAAAAATACTGCGGCGCGTCAAAGACGGCTAATGCCAATCCGAACAGCAAAAAAGCGGCCGCTATTATCCGCGCCGTTCCCGGGCTAAAACCTGATTTCCTATTTTTTGCCAGTGCCATTGTGGTAAATATGAAAACCACGCCCTTTCTCTACTTATGATACACAACTTTGCTTCCTCTACAATGGAGACAGTAACTATTTTGCTTTTCCCCAGCCAAGATTCATAAACACCGAAAAATTTTCTCCCGGGGCTTTGCCAATGGTTCCACCCCGGTGCGGGCCGATGATGCATTGCTTAGTCGCGTTGAAAGCCAGTCCTCCGGAATCACCGTAAAAAGAAGCCACCTGGCTTACCATATATGGATGCATTCCCGACTCATCATAGGTATAGGCAAAAATCGGGCTTTTAAAAGTGTAGGTTTGGTCGGACGACAATCGTTCTTCTACCCCCTTGATGTCAGCGTGTACCACCGCCTGGCCTTCTTGACTGGAAAGATAGGTCTGATCCGCATAGTTGGAAGGATAGCCGAAATGCAGAAGCCGATCCCCGACCATTTTCGGATCAGCGCAGATGGGATATTGAATTTCCGGATAACGATCAAAGATGGCTCGCGCCTCCGGATAGGAGGAGAGCGCCGGAAGTTTCAGAAAAGCAACATCAATCCCTTCTTCATCATGTCTTTTACGAATCGTTTTCAGATCTTCGGCAGTACCGCGCAAATAGTAAATGGGTCTCCGTTCCCGCGGAAAGATAACTTCACAGGTCTCACTGCCGGAGTCCTTGAGTACATGGCCGGCGGTAACCACCGTACCGCCGGCCAGCACAAATCCTGATCCTATATATTTGCCGAGCCCGTCCGGGGCGGGACACTGGATTTTTACTATCGCCTGCAGTATTTCTTCTTCCCGCAGGGGAGGAAGCATTGGCGCCTTGCTATCCTCTGTTGGGGCCTGGGTATCGGTGGCAACATCCTGGGGCGCGCTGACCACGGGAGGCAACAGGACTGGCTGGAGCGAAGTCCTAACTTCCCGCGCTTCTTGGGTAATCGTTTCTGAAGGAACATCCTGCTTTGGAGGAGGGACTGTTTCTTCGGTCAGCCCCGCATTTTCTGTCGCCATTTGTTCTCCGTTTTCCTTAGAAACGGGAACGATGGAAAAGAAAACAACCGACAAAATAGCAATCCCTAAAGCAAAAACTAATATCAATGGTTTGATAAACATACGGAAACTGTGTTATTACTCCGTCTGCAATCTGGTAAACTTCCCTTCTCTCAACACAAAACGATAAGTCCTTAACAACAACCAGTACGCAAAGAAGAAAAAAATAACGGAGAGAATGCCTGCAAAAAACAGCCGGCTGGAATCAAAAACACCGGAAAGCACAACGGAGCGCATCCCCTCAAAGACGTGAGAAGGAGGCAGAAAGAAAGCCACTGTCTGCAGCCATGAAGGAAGAGTTGAAATTGAATAGAAAACCCCGGAAAAAGGCGGAATAAGCGCCGGGATTGACCAGGCCAGGATTTCCGAGGAGGGACCGAAGCGAAGGATCATCGCCGTAGTATACATCCCCAGCGCCAGCCCGAAGAAAAAGAGCACCAAGACATACGGAACGATAAGAAACCCGAACTGAAACAGATTATAAGAAAAAAGAAACCAGGCGACGGCTATCATAACCATGCCGGAGACCACGGCGCTGGCAACGCCGACCAGCACCAGGCCCGCGACATATTCTTTGAAGTTAAGGGGAGTTCCGAAGAGGTTCATCAGGTTGCGCGCCCAGACGTCTTCCAAAAACGATATGGCAATGCCCTGCTGTATGCGCATCAGAAAATTCCAGAGAATGACCGTTCCGATCACCGCGGTAATCACGCCAAACTCCGCTCCTCCGATGCGCTCCAAATAAACGGTAAGAAAGCCCCACAAAAAGAGCTCCAGCGCCGACCAGTAGAAAATTCCAACGAGGCGGTGGACGCTCCGCTTCAAGAGAAAGACCTGCCGGAGAAAAATTGTAAATACGCGTTTGAAGTTCATGGAACACTTTGTGGAGAGCTTAGCTCTCCACGGAGGAGAACTAAGCTCTCCACAACTGGATTCATGTCATTGAAGGGATAAGGGTTCTCTAGCCACCGTGATAAAAAGTTCCTCCAAATCCTTCTTGCCGTATTGGGCCGGAAGCTCTTTGGGCTTGCCTTCCAGCAAAATCTTTCCATGAGATACAAAAAGCACGCGATTACACACTTCTTCAATCTCATGCATATTATGCGAGGTCCAAAGAACTCCGGTTCCGTTCCTGCGCGCATAATCCTTTATGCGAGAGCGGACAATCTGGGAAGTGCTCGGATCAATAGAAGCGGTTGGTTCGTCAAGGAGCAGGAGCCGCGGATTATTGAGCAGGGCCTTGGCAAGGTTGAGACGCGACTGCTCGCCCGAGGACAGAAAACCGGTGCGCGAACTTGAGAATTTTTCCAGATCAAATTCTTTCATTAACTCTTGAATCTTTCCCCTGGCGTCTGGAACTCCGTAAAGACGAGCAAAAATATAAAGGTTTTGCCAGACCGAAAGGTTTCCGGGAAGCTGGGCGTAGACAGCGGCAAAATTTACCTTGTACAAAATTTCTTCGCGATTAACGGCAAAGTCCTTTCCAAAAATTTTAATTGAACCGGAGGTTGGGGTAAGCAACCCGAGCACCATGTTGATCGTGGTTGTCTTCCCTGCGCCATTTGGTCCAAGAAGCCCCACGATCTCGCCCTCGTCAATAGAAAAAGAAACATCATGCACAGCTTCAAGCTGGCTGTAATTCTTGCTTAAATTTCTAACTTCAAGTACGGGAACCATTTGTTTCTTTATGCTGTCCTATACACGCAAAACTCGCAGTTCTGGTGCGCGGCCGGGATGGGGCCAGTGATAATATCGTGCGCTTTTTTCAAAACCGACATCCCGCGGCTTGGCGAAACATCCATCTTTACCAATCTGGTATTAAACGACGCCTGTCCCAAGCCGTAGGCCTCGGGCCAGAAAAAAAGCAGATAGCCGTGTTCCGCGACCGGGTAGCCGTTTCTTTCAAAAAGAAGGGCGTATAGATCCAGCTGATGGCGATAATGCTCGTGGGTATCTTCCTTGGTGGGATAGCCGCGGGTTTTAAAATCAAAAAGAATAAATTTCCCATCCGGGGCCACCATCAATTCATCAATCGCTCCCGAGACCACCATGTTCATCTCCGAGAATTCGGCCCTTATGCCTCCACGGCCAAAATTGAATTCGCGCCAGGCCTGAAGCTGTTTAAGGTTATCATAAAGTTCTCCGTCAATTTTACCCTCAATTTCCGGCGGCAGTTCTCCCTTGCTCCGGTATTCGTCAAAATATTTCTTAAACACATCATCCATCCCGTTCGGAAGTGAAGGATAAGCGCCTCGCGGGCGCTTTATGTTTTCGTTGTGGTGGAGCCAGAGACAGCGGGGGCATTCCAATAAATAGCTAATTCCCGAAGGTGAAACTTTGGTGACCTGACTCCTAGCCGCGCTGGTATCCGGCATTTTGGAAGCGCTTGTCTTCTTCATACTAACTTTCTAATTTCTTTTAAAATTTCCGGCGGCACCGGATCCCGCTCCGGGCTTTTCCCGGGATAGCGCCAAGCGGTGATGATTTTTATTTTCTTCTCTCTTGGTTCTTTGGCGATGATATACATTGTCCAGATTTCTGAATAATTTTTCCCCTCTGCGGGCTGCATAACTCCAATAGCTTTTTCCAAAATCCCTTCCTCCACTCTGGTTGGATGCCGGATGATGCGTTTTATCCGTGATTCCGTCAGCCGATAGTAGCGCATTTTTTGGCGGGAGTGATTGGTCCAAATGTATTTGCCGTCCTGAAAAGGCATAAATTTAAACTACCTCATAATTTAAGAAAATTCAATTCAGATAGAGATTATTTCTTCCCAAGAAAACCCCGGTTTGCCGAAATGTCCGTAAGCGGCCGTTTTTTGATATATAGGACGGCGCAGATTTAGACGCTCAATGATCGCTTTTGGTCTGAAATCAAAATGTTCCTCCGCCCATTTCCCCAAGTCCTTTCTATCTTCGGTCTCCGCATGGATCATCAAGGGCTCGGCCCGACCTATGGCATAAGCGACCGATATCAGACATTCTTTAGCCAAGCCGTTGGCAACTATATTTTTGGCCACAAATCGAGCCATGTAAGCGGCAGAGCGATCCACTTTGGTAGGATCCTTGCCTGAAAAAGCGCCGCCTCCGTGAGGAATAAGTCCGCCGTAGGTATCTACCATAATTTTTCTTCCGGTAAGGCCGGTGTCGGCCACAAAACCGCCGATTACAAATTTTCCGGTAGGATTTACTAAAATTTCCACTCCGCTAATATCTCCAAGAACCGGCTGAAATAGTTTTTCTACCAGAGTTGCCTTAATTTCCGGCTGGGAGACCTCCGCGGAATGTTGGCAAGAAACAAGCGCGAAAATAACTTTTCCGTTTTTAACAGTAACCTGCGTTTTTGCGTGTGCTTTCCCCCGTGGTCTTAACCAGGCGCAGGCAGAATCACTTCTGCCCAATTCTTCTAATTTTTGCGCAAGCCGGTGGGCAAGCACCACACCCTTGGGCAGGAATTCCGGGGTCTCATTGGTCGCGTATCCATACATTATTCCTTGATCCCCGGCTCCGCCTAAGTCCACTCCCTGGGCAATATCCGGAGATTGTTGAATAATATTGGTCACTATGGAAAGCGGTTCCGTATAGCCAATTTCGTCATGATAAATTTTGCGCGCGATTTCAGCCGCGTCAACTTCCGCGCTTGAAGCCACTTCTCCTCCGATCACGAGAAGATTATGCGCTCCGAAGGTCTCCATAGCCACCCTGGCATTCGGATCTTGAGCAAGATAAGCATCCAGTATCGCGTCCGAGATCTGATCACACATTTTGTCAGGATGAGAGGCGGTAACGCTCTCTACGGTATAGGTGTTTTTCATAAATATAAGGCAAAACCCTCCGCGCGAGGGTTCGATAAAAAATTTATCTTTCCCATTATACGTTATGGGCCGGATGAAGCACCTTGTCCCTCCGTAAATTTAGAACAGGTTGCTAGTTGGGTCATTAAGCCGGTTCTCTCTCCAACTTTCTTGATAAGCCGCGTATTCAATTTTCTGCTACTCTATCAAATAAAACTCCGCCAGGTCAAGAAAAGTTTTTCCCACCAGTCCCCTCACGATATTAACTTTTTGAGGGTCTGAAAGTCCTCCTCCAGTTCTTTTCTTGCCTCGGGGTTGTAAAGCACGGTAGCCGGATGAAAAGTCGGCATGAATTTTATTTTGCCATAAGGGACCTCCACGGCAAATAATTGGCCACGGATTTTACTTATGGACTGCGCTGAAGCAAGACCAAATTTTTCCATTAGATATTTCATGGAATGTCGGCCGAGAGCCACAATAATTTTTGGTTGAATAATATTAATCTGCCGGTCAAGGAAAGAGCCATAAAGCGCGATCTCATCCGGAAATGGATCTCGGTTATGGGGAGGCCGATCTTTAACCACGTTGGTGATATACACATCTTTGCGTTCAATCCCGATATCATGCAGAAGGTCATCAAGAATTTTTCCTGCCGGCCCGGCAAAAGGCCTGCCGGTTGCGGCCTCAATTCTTCCCGGCGCCTCACCCACAAACATGATTTCCGCGTAATGGTTTCCTTCCCCGATCACCGGAAACACGCGATTTTGTATCCTCTCCTGATAGAGCGGCGACTCTTTAAAGTTCACCACCTCGTCCTTGATCTTGCGCAGTAATTCAGTTCGGTTATCGCTGCTTTTCTCAAACATGATTATTAAATATGTAAACCTTTACATTATGGACTGGGGATAAACCCCCGTAGACCCAAATTGCCAATAATGTATAATATATTTAAAGGTCGAAAGTGAGTTGCCTAAAAAATCAATAAACTGATGCAAGTACCATTTCTAAAATTCTTGCCGGTAACTATAAATGTGGGCATCTGGGTCTTCATTTGGCTGTGGGTAGGATTGCAGTACGGATTGGTGTTGTGGATTCCGTTCATAAGCTGGTCTATGTGGTACATTATTGGTCCCACCTGGACATTGCGTAAAAAACGCTTTCCGAAGAACCTTATCGGCGCTATCGGTGGAACTATCTACGCTATCGCCTTTATACTATTGATCCCGGCTGCAACTGAAATTTTTGGGCCGTATGGAATCCCCGCGTTAGGTTTCTTTGCCGGCATGACCATTGTGCTTCTTGAGCTGACTAATTGGTTTGAGTACGCGATGTCCTACTTCTTCACCTTTGGCGGGTATTTCGCCTACGCCTTTGGAGGATCCTTTGGGGCGGCAGGAGATTACGCAAGTATCTTCCAGGGTACTATTGGAGCTCTCTCTGGATATACGCAGGATGTTGTATATTTCCTTGCGCTGATTTTGGCAGGATTCCTCTTGGGATTCATAACCGACATCATTCGCTATTATATTCTGAAAGCAGAGGGACTGGGTGACGAATCCATGCAAAAGACCATTTTCGACAAAGAAGCTCCGATCCAATAATACTCATCAATTCCCGGCGTGTCCCCACTGTTTCTCTTGGTGTCCGAGGACCTGGCAAGATCTCTCTATATCCAAATCCCAGGAAATAACACCAACAATTTCCGAGACATCATGAGAGTTTTTTCGCTCCTCTGGTCCTTTTAATTTCAAAATATAGTTATCCTGCAAGGACTGATGATCGCACGGTCTCCACCACTGCGAATTTTTATAATGAGCGTAGGTGCGGCTTTCCAGTTCCAGGACAATAGCGAGCGAGTCAATCGGATACTTACCGGTACGTTGAGCCGCCTGGAGCAGTTCTAAACCTCCGCTATAGCCGTAAGCGGCATAACCGGAGGGCATAGTCCTAAATCTGCTACGATAGGAGGATACAAACTCTTTGGCCGCAGGAATACTATCCGCCAATCCCCAATAAAAGTTTGCCCCCCAGTACATGCCCGCCGCGTCCTCCGGTTTGATACGCTCCACAACCTGCAGCTCGGACAGAGTATTTACAATGCTCATTTTCCGTTTAAGCCCTGCCTTGTTGGCATCTTCTATAAATTTCAGCTGATCAAGTCCGTAGTTGGCGGCAATTAAAACTTCGGGTTTCTTTTTTAGAACAGCCGGGAAGTGCTTGGTGAAATCGTCCGGGGATTTGGACGGGAAAGGAATTTTAGCCACTCCAACGATATCTGCTCCCATACGAAGGGCAAGCTTCTCGTAGGCCTCCAGCGCCTGCCATCCCCATTCATAATCGGCGATCATGAAATAGCACTTTTTGCCTATATTAGAAAAAACCCACTTACCTATTCCTTGAATGCTCATATACGGAGTTAAGGCCTCGTGGAAAGTTAACGCTCCGAGATGAGAAGCCGTGGTTATTTCGTTGGACTGGCCGAGGCTCATGAAAATTTTGCGCGCCTTTTTGGTCTCCGCATTGATAAAGAGTTGGGTGCCTGCCGAAAGACCGCCAATAATCAAATCAACTTGGGCTTGCTCAATAAGTTCTTTAGTGCCCAATGTCGACAGCTTGGGGTCGCTCTTGTCGTCCTTATGAATAATCTCCACCATTCTGCCGGACACCCCTCCGTCCTTGTTTACCAGATCCACGGCCATAGTCACCCCCCTTAATTGGTCTTGAGCCATCCAGCCATATATACCCGAGAGTCCGGAAATAAACCCAAGTTTTATAGTGTCTCTTGCCACAGTTTTATTATAGCATAAAATACCCTATGATAGAATCAATGGCCCGAAGAGTCATAGAAAAAGATCCTGCTTACTGGCTTGAGGCGGTTAATAATCTTTCCACCTCTTTTAATCTCACTTCTCGAGATACTGATTTGGTCTTGGGGCTAATTTTAAGGAAGCTGGTCAAAGAACTTGGAGCCCATGCTCTGGCTGTCTGGACGGTAGAAGAAAACAGCAATTTTATGAAAATTGAGGCCTCGGCCGGGCTCCACCCGGAGTTTATCCGCTATTTCAATAAGACCGACCGGCTAAAAGTGGGAAAAGGGATCATAGGCAAAGTCATGCTTCGGCGCAAAACCTTCCATACGGTTAACGTCGGCAAGGCAGACAAGCTGACCATCCCCCGCTGGCAAAAATTTTTAACCGATGAGGGAATCAACGCTTTTATCGCCGCCCCGATGTTTATCGGTAAGAAAATTATTGGGGCCTTTGTAATTTACTACCAACGTCCTCTACGCTCACTCGCCGAGAATCAGATTAAATTTATAGAAATCATCGCCAACCAAACAGCGGTAACTCTGGAGAATATTAAGAATTATCAAACTATCACCCAATACAGCCAAAGGCTGCTGCAGCAAGTAAAGCATATTCTTGAGCTTCAGAAGGTCACCGGGCACTTAAGCATAAGCGCCTACCGATCCGTTGAAAAACCTTTGGAACTTTTCTTTCAGTATCTCCAGGAAAGATTCCATATTGGAGCTATCGCCGTTCTTGAGCCCGACGAATCAAATCAACTTTTAAGAGTAACCGCTTCTTTTGGGGGTTCCCAAGAGCATCATGAATTTTTAGCTCAAAGTAAATTTCCTCTTGAGTCCGTTCGCGAGTCCTCAAGCTTGTCCGCTCTCGCTTTCATAGAGGGGGAAATTAAGATCTCTTCCCGCGTATTTACCGACGAGAGAATAGCCAAACGTTGGCGTATTTTTCTATCCATAGAAGGCAAGTCAGCACTTGCCGCTTTCCCGATGATTGTGGGTGAGGAGCGCGTCGGCGTCGTAGCTGTTTTTTACGATACCGTACATGATTTTCAAGAAGAGGAAATCAGCATACTTGACGTAATGGCCAAGTACTTGGGTATTTCCCTTCTAAATCTCAAGTTCTTCGGAACAATTATTGCGGAACGAGAGCAGATGGCCTCCATGATTAACAGTTTGTACGACGGATTAATTGTGTACGACCTTGAAGGACGCATTGTCTCCTTTAACCCCAGGGCCGAAGAACTTCTGGGAATCAAGGCCGGGGAGGTAATCGGGAAAACCGGCAGTGATCTTGATGATACTAAAAACTCCAATATCCGTACCCTAAGGTCCATATCCTTCCTGGAACTTGCTGAATTGGAGAGCCGGGAAATCACTTCTACTATACCTTCCGAGAGAATTCTGGTAGTAACCTTAGTTCCACTGCGCGGTGAGAGAAAACTGCGGAGCGGATCAATGAGGATAATTCATGACATTACCAGAGAAACAGAAATAGAGAGATTGCGCAGGAATTTTGTGGCGGTGGCGAGTCATCAACTTCGCACCCCAGTGACCGGTATTCGTTGGATGCTTGATGGTATGCTTCGCGAAAGCTTTGGAACTGTAACCGATAGTCAACGACATTATCTGGATAACGGATTTAAAGCTACCAACCGACTCCTCAACATAATGAATGATTTGATCTCGGTCTCTCGGATAGACAGCGAAAGCTTTGAATACGAGATATCTCCATTTAAGATTTATGATCTTATACGTGAAGTTGTCGGAGAAGTATCTTTAGCTCTATCGCCGGATAATAAAAAAATTAAGTTTGCCGTAGAAACGCCGAAAGAAGAAATTCCCGAAATTGTATCTGACCCCAAAAAACTTAAGATCGCCCTTACTAATATAATCAACAACGCGGTCACCTACACCAGAGAGGGTTCGGTTACGTTGAGTGTTCGTTTTGAGAATGTACTAAAAAAGAGTATCGTTATTTCGGTAAAAGATACCGGTATCGGTATTTCCAAACAAAATCAAAAATACTTATTTACAAAATTTTTCCGGGCAAATAACGCGGTGGCTCTAAGGCCGGATGGGTCGGGACTCGGACTATTTATTGCCAACGAAACAGTCAAGCATTTGAACGGCAAAATTTGGGCCGAATCAGAGGAAGGAAAAGGAAGCACTTTCTATATCATGCTCCCTCTGGAGTTGACTCTGAAAAAATAACCTAATTTTAAACATTGACTTCCCTTGAAGTCGCAAGGGCAAGTGGTGTATTATTAGAAATATTAGAGTGTCC
>CAYIFD010000005.1:10585-14897 GCA_964362595.1 uncultured Candidatus Saccharibacteria bacterium | reverse complement strand
TTGAACTCCGGGCCAAACAAGCGCAGAAATTTTTGACGGCAGGAGACAAGGTCAGGATAGATATGCGCCTAAGAGGACGGGAGAAGGCGCATGGGCCTCTGGCTTTACAAAAATTCAACCAGTTTCTGGAGATGGTTGGGGATTACACTTTAGAGATGCCTCCCAAAAGGTTCCCGCAGGGATTCATCGCCATAATTACAAAGAAATAATGTCGCGAAAGGCAGTATTAAAGCGAATAAAATTCACCAAGACCGGAAAAGTGTTGCGCCGCCGAGCGGGGCAGAATCATTTTAATGCCAAAATGTCGCGCCGTACGCAACTTCGGCAGAAGAATTTGGCCGGATTTTCAAAAACCTGGGAGAAGAAAATTAGAGCATATAGCGGTTAGTTAATAACCTATTATGGTACGAGTAAAAAGAGGGGTTATCGCCCACAAAAAACGAGAAAAATTACTCAAATACGCCAAGGGTTTCAAATGGGGCAGAAAGTCAAAAGAGCGCCTTGCGCGCGAGGCCCTGCTTCATGCCTGGTCTTACTCATATCATGGCCGCAAGCTTCGGAAGCGGAATTTTCGCCGTCTTTGGCAAAATAAAATCGGAGCGGCAGCCGAAGCCCGGGGAATATCATACAGCAAATTCATCCACGCGTGTCAGAAAAAAAATATTCAGCTTGACCGGAAGATTTTGGCGGAGTTGGCGGAAAAGAGACCGGAAGTATTCAACCAAATTCTTGCGGCCGTAAAATAGACGAAAACAAAAGTCCCCGCCGCGGCGGGGACTTTTGTTTTATTTGACGTTAGAGGATAAATTCCGGCAAAATTACGAGTATCGCGCCAAGAATTATAAGCGCCACCTGGCCGATGCTGTGCGAGAATTGGGAGGACTCATGAAGTTCTGGCATCAGATCGGTAGCGGCAAGGTAAATGAAGTTGCCGGCAGCGAGGGCAAGACCAACCGGTATGAAGGGCCCAAGCGCGGTTCCCATAGAGAAAGTAAGAATGGCGCCAAGGATAGTTGAGGTAGAAACCAGAAAGTTGTAGAAAAGGGCGCGTTTCTTTGAAAACCCTCCGTGGAGAAGAATTCCAAAATCGCCGATTTCTTGAGGAATCTCGTGCAGGATAACTGCAAAAGTAGTTAGGACGCCGAGCTTCACGTCCACCATAAATGTAAGGGCGATTATAACCCCGTCAATGAAGTTATGGAGAAAGTCCCCCCAGAGAATCAGATAAGTGTAGGTATGCACCGGACATTTACCCTCATGGCAGTGATACCAGAAAAGAAATTTCTCCAGCACAAAGAAAAGAATCATGCCCGCCATCACCAAGGGCATAACAAATTCAAGTGAACTCATCGCAACCGCTTCCGGAATAAGATCAAGAAACGATACGGCCAGCAGGGCGCCAACCGCGAAACTTACCACGAAATGCGCAAAGCGGCGAATGGTCTCGGCATTTAAAAAGGCCAGCACCCCTCCGATGAAAGAAACTAAACTTTCGGCAAAGGAAGCCAAAAGTATGGTGACAAATAACGACATAGTTAAGTAATGATATATTTAGGA
This sequence comes from uncultured Candidatus Saccharibacteria bacterium, assembly GCA_964362595.1. GTDB lineage: Bacteria > Patescibacteriota > Minisyncoccia > Sungbacterales > HO2-52-23 > CAYPPK01. The sequence continues at coordinate 13,340 of CAYIFD010000005.1, read as the reverse complement.
CGAACTTTGTGACCGACAATTTTTATTCCCTCATCTTTGAGGAGGTTTAGTTTCGCTTTTGTTCCGCGAGCGAATCCTCCCACGGATCCGTCCGCGCGAATCACCCGATGACAGGGAACATCGCGGTATGGGTTCCGGTTAAGGGCGTTCCCAACCGGCCGGGCAGAGCGGGGATGGCCGATCTTCCGGGCGATCGCGGTGTAAGTCGCGACTTTACCACGGGGAATCTTTTTTGTCACTTTCCAAACCTTTTCTTGAAAATTACTCATGGGCTTTCAAAAACGAATCAGCGGCCGCCAGCGCCTTTTTCATTTCCTTTAAAGTAACGCGCTCTTCCACCTCTTTAAATGAAAGCCATTCGTATTTGTCGTGCTCCCAGGAGAGCTTTACTTTGTCAGTTTTTGATTCTGCCAGAAATAGGGCGACAAATTTTAGTGTTGCTTTCTTGTTGCGGTCCCGGTTCTTCCAGACAAAATAACGGACTGTTTCTTTAAACTTGGGGATAAGTTTGATGTCGTCAACACCGGCCTCTTCTTCCGATTCGCGAAGCGCGGCATCAACTCCTCTTTCACCGGGCTCCAGCCGCCCTTTGGGAAAATCCCAGAATTCTTTTATGAATTTTCCTTTGGCGATCTCTGTCTTGCTCCTAGAGGCACGCAAAACCAAATATTTTCTCCCCTTGGGAGTATTGCGAAAAATAATTATTCCGGCAGAGCGTTCAACGGGCATGTTGCAAAGTTTAAATTTTATAGGGAACGCTTTATCATAAATTTAATGTTCTGGTTAGCATTTGCATATTGAATTTTAATCTGGGGGTGGCGGTCTTGCCAAACTCGGAAAACCTCATCAACAAATGCTTGCCCTACCGTATCTACACCCTTGAAATCCAAGACCACGGTCTTAAACTTTTCGAGACCGCTTATAATTCTTCTTGCCTGTGAGCGCGAGATATACGCCGTATCAAGTTTATAGAGCTTTACCGAGGCGAGAGTTTTACTGAATTCAAAAGTTTCTCCGGAATATTCTTTAAAAACTTTTTGAAGATTTCTTGCGGCTTTTAGGTTGATAAAAAAAGAAACCTTGGTTCCGGTAATCGGCTTCAGATCTTCAATAAAAACATCGTCCAATATATTATTAAAAATAAGTTTTTTGCCGGATCCGTGTATGACAAGCATATCCGCGACTTTAGAAGTAAAAAAAATACCCTCGCCGGTATGCTCCCCCGGAGAAGTCGTCTGTTTCCCTTTCGTGAGATCCTGAATTGCTTCAAGTTCATTTTTGAGTTTCATTTTCCGCATAATATTTTTAAAGATTCCAACTCCCCAGTCCCTTACGACAAAAGTCGCGCCATTTGCGTTTCTGGAAAAGCTTATTGCTATTTTTTTTGAGCGGGAATGTTCTATGGCGTTATTGAGCATTTCGGTAAAACCGTAGTCAAGTATACGAGCTACATTTTTTGACACGTCGAGGTATATTCCCGTTTTATTCTTTACATCCTCCAGAACCGCATCTTCGGCAAGACCCTTATTAGACAGAACTTTATTTGCGGTAAGGATAGATTTTCTCGCCTTGAAGAGAGCGCTCTTGCTTGCCGGTAAATAGGTTGCGCGGTTTGCTTTTCCCATAAGAACGACTTTCCCCTCGTCTCGCAACTTTTTGAAAAATCGGTTAATGTAGGCGCGCGAAAAACCGGTCTCCTTCACGATGTCGGAAACCCTGATTTTTTCACTCTTGGCTAATCGTTTAACGATTAAACCCTCAATATCCATAAATCCCCGGGTTAGTTGACAACTTAATACTGTATTAAAGATAAAAAGTTGTCAACTATACTATTTAATTTTCAAAAAGCCAAGCATTTTTTTCAATGGCCACGCGTTGATAATATCTTCCTTTCTCGCCCATCCTCTTCTTGCCTGGCTGATCCCGTGCTCTAAAAGACGCAAGTGGTTTACGGCGTGCGCGTCCGAATCAATGGACATTTTCACTCCGACTTCCACGCACTTGCGGATATATTCGTCCTTAATGTCCAGCCGGTCGGGATAGGCGTCAATCTCTAAAACGGTTCCGGTGCGCTTGGCAACTTTGATCACCTCGTCCATATCAATATCTATTGGATCGCGCTGATTGATTTTGCGCCCAGTAAGATGGAAAATGATGTCCACGTGAGGATTCTCCATCGCGCGAATTACCCGTTTGGTTTGTTCTTCTCGGCTAAGCCGGAAGTGGCTGTGCACCGCCGCGCCGACAACATCAAGCTGCGCAAGAACCCGGTTGTCAATGTCGAGCGATCCATCCTTCATGATGTTTACCTCGGCTCCAGTCAATATTCTGAAGTCGGACTTCAGAGATTTCTTATTGAGCTTTTTTATTTCCTCTACTTGGCGCAAGAGTTTTTTTTCATCTGCGCCTCCGGTCATTGCAAGCGACTTCGTATGATCCGTAATCGCGATATATCGAAGTCCGACTTCAATAGCCGCTCGGGCCATTGCCTCTATTGAATCCTTCCCGTCAGTCCAATTGGTCTGCACTTGTAAGTCGCCCTTGAGATCCCCATTACTAATCAGCTTTGGCAGGGTATTATTCCGGGCGGCTTCAATTTCTCCTTTCATCTCTCGAAGTTCCGGTTCTATATAATCCAGACCTAAAAACTGGTAGAGCTCCTCTTCCGTCTTTCCGGCCAGGAAGTGGGGCGGGCACGGGGGAGGGCGCCAGTACCCGGCGCGGGCCCAACCAAAAAAGGTTTAAATGTTTGCGT
>CAYIFD010000005.1:0-10575 GCA_964362595.1 uncultured Candidatus Saccharibacteria bacterium | reverse complement strand
ACTCATTTCTTCTCACCACTTTCCTTTTCTAAAAAACCCACACAAAAAACCGGTTCGCCCTCCTCTTCCTTCTTCCCGCCCTGTACGTGTTACTCCCTCGGGGAAGTCCGACTTCCACCGGCGCGGAACAATCCATACTCGTTTAACTTGTATCCTTTTTTAATAGCAATCTCCCGCAAAGCCACATTGTGATCTTTGGATCCCGTAAAATAATTGAGTGCGGCTCCAAACGATTCTTTGGGAACTACTCGCAAATCGGCATCAAGTCCGTTTTTCAGCCGCACCATGGTTTTCGTTGGTCCTTTGCTGTAAACATGCGCAATAAAAGGAGAGTCAAGAAAACGATCTATGACCTTGTCCGGTTTGGCAGAGGTAGCGAGAATATCAATATCGCCTATGGTCTCTTTTCTCCGCCGCACGGATCCTGCCATTACTGCTTTGTCCACTTCCGGAAACGACTGGATCATCTTCTCCATACTCCGAATCTCGGGGAGAATAAAGCCGAGAATCTGCCTCCCGCTGGATTTTTTCAACAATTCAATCCCCTTAAGGATTTTTTGCTCCGATTTTTCTCCAAAATGTTCCAGCTTCCGAATCTTGCCGGCCTTAGCGGCTTTTTCCAAATCTGCCAGGTCTCTAATTTTCAATTTCTCCCAGAGTATTTTAACCATTCGGGGGCCTACGCCCTCGATTGCCGTAAGCTCCGAAATATTTATCGGAACTTTTTTCTTGAGCCGCTCGTATTCTTTAAAGTGGCTCGTCTTTAAATACTCCTCTATATGAGCTGCAATTCCGGGCCCGATTGACGGCAGCTTTATCAGAGCTTTTACTCCGCCTGATTTATAAATTTCACCGATATCTGCGTTGAGTGATTCAATTGCGTATGCCGCTTTTTCATAAGCGCGCGGCTTAAATTCAACCCTCTCCATTTCATAGAGCGCGGCCATTTCCAGGAGGATTTTAGCAAGATCTTGATTGGTCATCTTACGGAATTATTTTCTCTTCCTGATACGTGTATTTGTAGAGGAGCAGGAGCACCGAGGATCCGATGACCGAGAGAATCCCGGCAAATATGAACACCGCCTCAAACCCGTACCATTTGGCAACCGTTCCACCGAGAGCTCCGGTTACAGCAAGTCCCAGCCCGGCAACTACGTTTTCAACGCTCCAGTCAAACCCTTCGCGTGTCTTGTCAATTCTTCTCGTAAAGAGCGCAAACCAAGGCGGCAGATCAATCGCTCGTCCCAGCCCCATAAGTGCTTGCAGAGCATAGACATGCCAGGGGAGCGATGCAAATAAATACAAAAAGGGTACGGCGCTGGTAAGAAATGATCCGGCTAGTAAAAACCAAAAATCGTCTCGGTCGCCGTGGTTTCGGTCTAAATACTTACCGACCGGGATTTGGAAAACCCACATGGCAAAATAAATTGCCACGGCAAACCCGACCACCTGCACATCTCCGCCCTGAATGTGCTGGGTAACAAAAATGGCCAGTATAGGATTGAATAGCCCAATACCAGCTAGGACAAAAAGATCGGAAACAATCAGGGTTCTGATCACCGGATTTATGGAAATCATATTTTCATTATATGGATTTTATCCATTTTTGCAAAAATCCTTACCTTTCCGTACTGGCCGTCAAAGCCGGGTTCAATGTGAAGTTTTCCTTCCCGAACGCGCAGGATGCTTTCCGCCACCTCCGGGCTGGCAACAGCGGCCAGATCCGATCGCGAGCAGTCAAAAAGCACGGCAAGCTCATTTCCAATCTCTCCCACCAACTTTTTATAGACGGCTCCCACGCTTTTGCCGGTGGCTGAAGCCATCCCCAAGGACTCGGCCACAATTTCATCCAGAGGCACCATATTACGAAAAGGCACAGCGCCGGGAGGTCGGAATCCTTCCGGTCGGTCAGCCAGTTCTTCCACCCTGCTCATTACCCCGATCGTAACCGGTTTTTTGCACTTGCTGCATATGCCCCGGTTCTTTTTGGTTTCTTCCGGCCGCAATCGCACCCCGCAGGCGCGATGCCCGTCGTAGTGATACATGCCTTCTTCCGGAAAATATTCAATGGTGGAGAGAAATCTTTGGGGATCTTTGGACTTAATGGCGCTAATGATTCCTTGGTAGGAAAGATCCGCTTCTATGATATTTGCTTCCCTGCCAAGGCGGCGCAAAGAATGGCTGTCGGAGTTGGAAATCAGCGCATATTTATCAAGCGCGGAGAGCCGCCAATTCATGGCCGGATCGCTGGAGAGCCCCGTCTCCAGGGCGTAAATATGTTTTGAGTACTCGTCAAAACATTCTTCCAAAGCGTCAAAACCGGATTTGGAGCCAAAGAGGGAAAACCAAGGAGTCCATATATGTGCCGGAACAAAAAAACACTCCGAATCTGCATCCAAAGCCATCTTGAGGAGATCCTTAGAACTGACACCCACAATCGGCCTGCCGTCCGATTTCAAATTTCCCTGCCGGCCAAGCGCGGCATTAAATTTCTCCGCCGATTCTATGGAAGGAAAGGAAATAAGATTGTGGACACGCCGGGTTTTTCCGCCCTTGGAATAGATACTGGAAATCTCCACCGTAAGAATAAACCGTGTTGTGCCAATCCTGGCTTCGGCAGTGTGGGAAGCTAAGCTGGGCACAATCTTCAGTTTGTAAAGACCTTGCTCGGCTAGCTCCAATTTCGCTTTTATCTCCTTGATCCAGGCCGGATGAGTAAAGTCCCCCGTGCCTATTACGGTAATGCCTTTGATTCCTGCCCAGTGATCCAAATTTTCCAAAGTCATATCTTTAGATACGGCCCGGGCGAAAGGCGAGTGGATGTGGAAGTCAGCTACTATTCTCATAGTTTAGTTCGCAAAATGATCATAGGACAATTCTATGGAATTGTCCGGTTGAGAAACAAATAATATGAGAATAGTTTTTAAACGCTCCGGACATAGGTCATGCGAGGTTAATACTTTGCAAAACGGAAAGTAGTTCTTGGGGGTGATCGGCAAGATAGTCGGGCTTGGCTCCAATCAAAAGCTCGCGCTCCTGACTGCCCCAGGTGCAGGCAATCACCGGCAGTCCGGCTTTTTTTGCTCCCTTAATTCCCTCCACCGAATGAGCGATTACCAGCACTTTCTCCTTTTCCAGATTAAGCTCGTCAATCGGCGTCAAGTAAAACCACTGATCCGATTTTGGCACTCTTCCCAGCCGTTCTTTTTCAAAAACATCCAGAAAACATTTCCGCAGGCCGGCCTTATCCAGAGAGGCGCCGATATTTTCTTGATCAGAAACCAGATAGAGCGCGTGATACCTGGCAAGCTTAAATAAAATATCAGACATGCCCGGATGCATTGACAACGTGAGTTCGTGGTCAAAAAAAAGGATTTTTTGCTTCTGTGGCATAAGTCAGTCCGCTAAAATTTTTCTGCGAAAAAGCCACTTGCCCAATTCAACCAAAATTATATTAACCACTCCCATTCCCACCACTGCCGGGATCCAGGCAAGCGGCAGGGCGACTGTTCCGAAGACCTGCTGGAGTAAAGGCAAGTACACCGCCAAAGCCGTAAGCACGAGTCCTAGACCCGCTCCGGCAGCAAGATGGACATTGGCAAATGGGTTGTATTTGTAAATCGGCTTTTCCAAGCTGCGCAAGGAGAAGACCAAAAACAAACTGTAAGTTGCAAAAGCGGCAAAGATGAAAGATCTTACCAGATTTTCATCATAACCCAACCGGAGCAAAGAAATATACAAAACGAAAAGCAGGATAGAAGTAAAAACACCGATCACGAAAACCATAAAACGGACCTGGCGATCCAAGAGATCGCGGTGCAAACGGCGGGGACGAATGCCCAAACCGTCAACCCCTTTTTCAAAAGCAAAGCCGATGGCCGGAAAACTATCGGTGAAAAAATTTACATACAAAATTTGCAAAGCGTTCATGGGCAGGGAAACACCAAAAGCAAGCGCTCCCCCGATAAGCAGCAGAAGATCAAAAATGTTGGAAAGCAAGTAAATTATGACCTTGCGGATATTATCAAGAATTCTTCTGCCTTCCTCAATGGCCGAAACAATGGTCTCAAAATTATCATCCAGCAGGACCAGATCCGCCGCGCTCTTGGCAACATCCGTGCCCGAACCCACTGCCACGCCGATATCGGCAATCTGTAAAGCCGGGGCGTCATTCACTCCGTCTCCGATAATGGCCACCACCTCGCCTCGGCTTTTATAAAGGCCGGTAATCATCACCTTCTGCTCCGGAGTAATCCGGGCATATACCGTAACCTGGGAGGCGCGATTGTAAAGCTCCTCCTTTGTTAAATAATTTAGATCATCGCCGGTCAGCACCGCTCCTTTGCCGTCAATCATGCCAAGATCCCTGGCAACTGCTTCAGCCGTACCTTGATGGTCTCCGGTTATGATCACGGTTTTTACTCCTGCCGCGCGAATCCTATGGATAGCGTCCCGCACTGTAGGGCGCAAAGGATCACGAAAAGAAATCAGTCCGTCAAATTCAAAATCCGCGAAACCGTCTTTATGGCTGATTTTGCCGTATTCCTTTTCCACGGCCTTACCAATTACTCCCAGCACCCGCTCTCCGCCTCGCGCCAGTTTTTCAATTTCTGCCAGGATAGGAATTTTTTCCTCTTCCTTAAGACCGGTATATCGGATCAGGATTTCTGGAGCGCCGAGCATTACCATCCGCGTCTCGGACCCTACTTGCCTGATGGCAACAGAGAACTTATGTTCGGAGCTGAAAGGAAACCGATCCAAAATTTTCGTTTCCGCCGTAGAATGCCAAACTCCCCTGGCGGCCGCTCCCAGCACTAACGCGGCCTCCAGGGATCTTCCTGACAGACGCCAGTTCTCGAGGGACTCGTTCTGGTTTTCAATTATCACATCCGTATTGGCAATTGCTTCACGCAACAGGCGCTTTTCGGAGTCATGTCCAGTTTTCTTGTACGGAAGCACGCGGGCGATCTCCATCTTGGCTTGAGTCAGAGTGCCGGTTTTGTCAGTCAAAATTATACTGGTGGATCCTAGTGTTTCAGCCGCAAGCAGCCGCCTTACTACTCCGTTTTTCCCGGCCAGCCGTTGCACGCCTACCGCCAAAATCACGGTAAGGGCTATGGGCAGACCTTCCGGTACAGCCGATACTGCCACTGCCACTCCAATAAGAAACATCTCAAAAGTATCCATACCGGAAGCAATGCCCATACCAAAGAGTCCGGCAACCAGAATTCCTAAAATGATTCCGGCCCGAACCGTGAAGCGGACAATGGCGCGCTGGAGCGGAGTCGCCTCGCGATCCCGCTTATCCACCATGGCGGCGATTTTGCCGAATTCTGTTGTATTGCCAGTGGCCGTTACCACCGCATCGCCAAACCCCTGCACCACGAGCGTTCCTGAAAATATCATGGACAGACGATCACTCAAGGCGGTTCCGGCGGGCTGTGCCGAAATGGTCTTATCCACCGGCAGCGATTCTCCGGTGAGAACGGCCTCGTCCACTTCCAGGTTATTGGCAAAAATCAAACGAGCATCGGCCGGGACTCGGTCCCCCTGGGAAATATGTATAATATCGCCCAAAACAAGCTCGGTAGCGTCAATTTCATGATCCTCACCGCCGCGTTTTACTCGGGTGCGAGTGCGGATATAGGTTTTGAGAACCTCTAGGGCCGTTTCAGCTTTGTTTTCCTGGTAAAACCCGAGGGCCACATTTACGGCCACCGCCGCGAAAATAACTCCGGTATCAAGCCATTTGCGAAGTATAAGAGTTATGATTCCCGCAACTACCAGGGTCAGAATCAAAGGATTACTGAATTGGTTAAAAAAGACCTTTACTCCCGGGAGGCGAACTTTCTTAGTGATGGAGTTTACGCCAAAAAGCGCCCGGCGAACTGGAACTTCTTTGGCTTCATCAAGACCAACCGGGCCGGTTTCTAGAACCTTCAGCGCTTCTTCTATTTTCATCGCCCAAAAGGGCTGTTGAACGGATTCGCGAGTTAGGGCCATATCACCATCCTCTTAATAGTTCATACATTACTCCGGCCGCGACCATTAGAAAAATAGATACTTTCCAGATGTAGGAAAAAGGAGAAAAACTATATCCTTCGCTACGACGGATGCGATGGTAGGCGGCAATTATCAGTCCGATTTCAATTCCTCCGGCAACCGCTCCCGACGCTCCAATAATAAGTATGAAGTTTTGTATCCCGAGCGCATAAAGAACAAACGGCACGAGAGAGGCGAGTATCCAGGCGACTTTTTGCGGGAACCGAAAATCAAGTTTGAGCAGAGCCTGGGCATTTGAGTTGAGAATTATATAAGAATCATAGACCGCCAGAAATCCAACTATACCCAAAACAAGGAACGAATTTGCGCTCATTATATTTTTTAAGCTCCCCACCGCTTCTTCGCTTACCCCGCTCCCCATGGCTCCCCCTACGGCAAATGCGAAAAGAAAATAAATAATGGCAGGAATAAAAGTTCCGGCGAGCACGGCACGGCTAATTTTTTTTGAATCTCTCTTGAGGATTGCTACCACATCGGGTATAGCCGCACTTCCCGCGAGAGCAAACAAGAGTACTCCGTAGGGAAGGAAAGCCTCGCTCAAATTTATTCCGGAAAAATTCTCTACTCTTACTTGAGGAAAAAGAAGGAAAATTATATAGCCCAAAAACGCAATCAGCGCCGCCGATAAGACGCTGTCAATAAGGGCTTCTTTTTTAAGGCCGAAAAGAGTCACGAGGGCGCTTGACGATGTTATTACAACCGCCCAAAACATTTCGCTTGATCCCGTCCAAAAACCTTGGAAAATATTGTGCAAGAAAATAGACCCCACCAGGATATAAGCAAGAAGTGAGCCGATAATCCCGAAAAAAGAGGACAGAACGGCAAGTACCTCGGCATATCCGCCAAGATGCAGCCGCACGTAACCCGGAAGGCGATGAGGGAGAGGAGTCGCAAGGATAATCCGAGCATAAAGAAGGTGAATCAAAGCCATAAGTCCGGTAAGAACGGTAAGCTCCAAAACACCAAGCCAAAATCCGGCGGCTACAAACGAAAACGGGATGCCGAACATCCCCACCCCGATGATCATGCCCGATAAAATAAGGACAGCTTGGAGAAATTTCATTGGACCGATACTTCCACCACTTTTTCTTTTTTCACCAGCTCAATGACTTTTTCCACCAAGCGCTTGGGGTCGGAGTCAAAGACCACTTTTCCGTTTCCCTTGTGCCCTTCTTCAATGATTTTTTTAATCAGATCATCCGTCATCCATCCCATGTTCATAAGAACGCCTATCGGCTTACTGTCTTCAAAAGCAATCGTAAATTCATTGATGGTGCCGATGCGGCCGCAAGTGAAAAGCACGGCATCCGAGGAGCGGGTCAGAAGCAGGTTCCTTCCCGAATATCCAAACCCCGTGTAGATGATGACATCGTGGTAATCAAGCGGAAGTTTGTATTTGTTGGCATGCTCCTTTTCGGAGGAGGCCGGAGAGATCCCGATGACAAAGCCGTTTACTTCCTTTGCCCCTATGGCCGCCCAGAGAGGCGCGCCGGTGGTGGCGCCGGTAACCAGCACCGATCCTTGGCGAATCACCTCCTTACCAAGCTCTTTGGTAAGTTCCAGGGCGTCTGGCGAACAATGTCCGGTCTCGGCCGCGCCGGAGATGCAAATTTTATATTTCAGATGAGTATGAGGAGTGGCTTTCATTCAATTAATTATACATGAAAACTAAGTTATGCCAAACATAAGCCAAACTGCCCTTTTGTGGAGAGCTTAGCTCTCCACAAACTCTCCACAAACTGATTTTAGAGGTCAAACTCTTCGTAAAGCAAAGGCGCGTCGGCTTGAACCCCGAGCCGATCTTTTACTTCTTGCGAAAAGTGCAGGGCCTCGGCCTCCTCACCCTGCACCACAAACACGCGCTTTAACGTGTCGCGATTTGCCTCCACAAATTTGAAAAGCTGCGGATTGTCAGCATGAGCGGAAAACCCGCTAATCTGCCTTATTTCGGCCCTAACCTCCACTTCCTCGCCCATTATTTTTATGATTTTTTCTCCGTCCAAAAGCCGCCTGCCTAAAGAACCGGCGGTCTGAAACCCGATAACCAGCAATATGCTTTTGGGGTCAGGAAGATAGCGGCGAGCGTGATGCAGGATTCTTCCTGCCGTCATCATGCCGGATCCCGCCAGTATCACCTTGGGCGGGTTTACGACGTTAATGCTTTTGGACTCCTCCACCGACTCGGTCAGACACAATTTTTTGAATTTAAACAAATTAGGATGCTCGTAAAAGAGCTTCCGTATTTCCTCCTTGTAAAATTCCGTATATTGCTCAAACACTTCTGTGACGCGGATAGCCAGCGGCGCGTCCACAAAAACCGGAATTTCCGGTATGCGCCTAAAAAGCAGCATTGTGTTCAAAAGATGCAGTATCTCCTGGGTACGCTCGGTGGCAAAAGCCGGTATCATAAGCGTGCCTCCCCGAGCGGCAGTATCTTCTATCGCCCGTTCCAGGTTTAGAACCCGTTCCTTGGCCTCTTCATGCGTTCTCGAGCCGTAAGTTGATTCAATCACCAAATACTCTATGTTATGGAAAAACTCCGGGGGAGGAAGCAGTATTGAAGGAATGTTGCCCAGGTCTCCGGAAAAAAGAAACCGTTTTTTTCCGGACATTACTTCAATCAGGGCCGAGCCCAGGATATGCCCGGCTTCGTAGAACCGCACTTCCAAGTTGCCTATTAAAAATTCTTCCTGATACGAGATCATTTCCCAGCGCGATAAAATCTCGTCCAAATCCTCTCGGTCGTATAGGGACTTCCTTTGCCGTTCGCTTATAGTTAGCGCATCTTCCAGCATTAAAACAGCCAGATCCTTGGTAGGAGCAGTGGAAAAAACTTTTCCCCGAAAACCCTCCCGTACCAGCTTTGGGAGGCGGCCGATGTGGTCAAGATGAGCGTGGGTGATCAGAACCGCGTCAATCTCGGCGGCCCTAAAAGCAAAGGGCTTAAAATTCAACTCCTCGCACTCATTGCTCCCTTGAAAAAGCCCGCAATCAACTAATATTTTTGTCGCTTGTCCCGAGCCTGTCGAGGGACCTGACTCCAAAAGGTAGCAAGCCCCGGTAACCTCGCGAGCGCCGCCATGAAAAGAAATTTTCATATTGTTTCTTATTGATATTGTATCACAACCGAGGCCCGGCCTCATAATTTTTTATGAGGCCGGGCCTCGTAAGATGAAGAGAGAAAAAATCGGCGCGTTAAGCGCCGTTTCGGGTTTGTGTCTTGGAAGCAATAGTTCTCCGTGTCCAGATAGCCGCGATTACCATCCCAAAGATGAGCCCAAAGACGAGAAAAGCAACTATTCCCATGGCAAAAAAGAGGAAAGAACCTAGCCGCAGATTATATATCCTCTCTTTCAAATCGCGCAGCTGCTCGTCAAAACTTATAAATGTCGTCTCCAGCCAGCTAAGTTGGTGAGTCAGCTCCTCAAGCCGCGCTTCCCAGAGAGTCGCCTGATAAAGGAACGGGAAGACAATTACGTCTTCCGGCAGAAGATAATCCCAGGCATTCTTGAACCGCAAGGGCCGCTCGCGCTTTAAAATGTAGAGATTTTCCGGAACCTTGGAAAGATCTTCTAGGGAAAGAGTAATCTCCGAGGAGCTATAGCGCGCCAGTATCCTGGAAGTTATCTCGCCATTCTTTACCACATGAAAAAAGCAGATCTCATTGGGGAACCGTTGCGAAGGACACGGCTCTCTTGAAAGGACATTATGGGCAGAAGCAGGAGAAACAAGTATCCCTGAAATGATTATCCCAAGCAATGCGCACAGGATCAGCGACTTTTTCATCCCATCCTCCGTAAAGAAGCTAGATGAAGCGTGCCACATCCTTGTTAAAATGTAAAGTATTGACCTCCGAGATCCGGTCTCGGAGGATTAGAGTTCGTAAGATTACCTAGGAAAATAATGAACTTGGCTTACAAAAGCCATTTTTTGTTTATATTAGTTGACTTTTTATTCTATATGTAGTATAATTTGGGGTAGATTCATTGTTAATGTAGTTCGTCAACCAACCGTTCGGATAGGCCGTCCCGCTGGAAACGGGATAGGCCGGAAGGGGCATAAGCCCATGATGGACTCAAGGAAGGTCGGATCTGGAATCGGTTTGCTCACGCTCGTCCTCATCCTGCCCGCCGCTCTGGCTGGTGCGGGGTGCGGCAAGCTCGGCATCGCTACCACCGGCGACGTCTCCGCGCTTCGCGCGGAGGTCGGCAAGAAGGCCGACTCGGTGGCAGTCGCCACCGAGTTTACGAAGGTCCGCGGCGACCTCGCTGCGGAAGTCGGGGTCGAGAAGACCGCGCGCGAGCAGGGCATCGCCCAGCGCGCGGGGCGCATGGCCACGGCCGAGGGTAACCTCGGTTCGCTCACGCTGGCCACGGCCGATCACGGCCGCCGGATCACGGTGGTCGAGAAGGTAGCGGGCGACGCCAATGCTGGCGTCGTGGCTGCGCAGACGAAGGCAGAGGCCGGCCTGAAGAAGGTCGGTTCCGAGGTCAAGGCCATCGCGGCCAAGGC
>CAYIFD010000004.1:0-15071 GCA_964362595.1 uncultured Candidatus Saccharibacteria bacterium | reverse complement strand
GCCGCCCGTAAAAGGGCGCAAAACTTCCGGAATCAGCACGGAACCGTCTTTTTGCTGGTAGTTTTCCAGGATAGAAATAATGGCGCGAGAGGTAGGAACGGCGGTGCCGTTGAGCAGGTGCGCAAAATCAACTTTGCCGTCCTTCCCGCGGTAACGCACATTAAGATTTCTTGCTTGATAGTCGGTAGTATTGGTAGTAGAAGTAACCTCGCCCCAATCGTCTCTTCCGGGCATCCAGGCCTCCAGATCAAACTTCCGCGCCGCCTGGGAACCAAGCTCTCCGGCACACATCTCTACTACCCGGAAAGGAATTCCGAGCCCCTGCCAGATTTCTTCTTCCGTTTTCAGAAATTCTTCGTGCATTGCCGGAGAATCTTCGGGCCTGACATAGGCAAACATCTCCACCTTAGTGAATTGATGCACCCGATAAAGCCCTTTGGAATATTTTCCGTATGCTCCGGCCTCCTGCCTGAAGCAATGGGAAAGCCCTGCATAGCGCAGAGGCAAGTTTTTCTCCTCCAATACTTCATCGGCGTGTATTCCGGCAAGCGTAACCTCGGCGGTAGCGACAAGACCGAGGTCAGAATCCTTTATTTCATAAGTTTGCGCCTCCGAGCCGCGAGGCAAATAGCCGGTTCCTAAATAAAATCGCTGGCGGGCAAGATCGGGAGTCAGCCAGAGCGTAAAGTTTTTCTTGCGCAAAAAATCAAGCGCATAGCGCACCAAGGCAAGCTCAAGCAAAACCCCTTCATTTTTTAGGAAATAAAAGCCATAGCCGGAGACCTTAGAACCGCTTTCAAAATCCAAAATGCCCAGGGCCGTTCCCAGGGCCAAATGGTCCTTGGGCTCAAAATTAAATTTTGGTTTCTCTCCAACTTCCCGCAGCACCACATTGTCTTCCTCGCCCTTGCCGACCGGCACTTCATCCAGAGGCAGGTTTGGAAGTTTTTGCATAAGTTCCATAAACTCTTCTTCCAGGGCTTTCATTTCAAACTCCACCCCCCCGAGCCGCGATTTAATTTCCTTGGATTCTGCTATCCCTTTTCCCCGATTCGCGCCGGAGGACTCGGCAACCTCTTCCGAAAGCAGATTTTGGCGGGCTCGCAAGTCATCCACTTCTTTGATTTTCGCTCTCCGTTTCTCGTCAAGCTCCAGCAAGTATTTAACATCAAAATCAACTCCTTTTTTCTTCAGGCCTTCTTTTACTTTCCCCGGATTTTCACGGATAAATTTTATATCAAGCATAATCGAGAATCTAGAAAGTAGAAGTTTCGCTTCTAGATTCTATTTTCTAAATTCTAACTTCTAGCGCGGTCTCATGGTTGGAAACAACACAACCTCGCGGATATTTTTGGTATTTGTAAATAGCATCACCACGCGGTCAATGCCAATGCCAAGGCCTGCGGCAGGCGGCAGGCCGTACTCCATCGCTTCAATGTAATCTTCGTCAATTCGATGGGCTTCTTCTTCTCCAGCACCAAGCATTTTTTCCTGCTCTTCAAACCGCTCACGCTGTTCCAGAGGATCATTTAGTTCAGCAAAACCGTTGGCAAGCTCCATACCGGCTACAATCAGCTGGAATCTTCTCACCTCTCCCGCCCTCTCCGCTTTCTTGGCCAAAGGCGAGATATCCAGAGGATGATTGGTCACGAAAGTCGGCTGGATAAGATGGGGACGGCATATTTTTTTATAAATTTCATCGGCAACTTTTCCTTTAGGGTCGCTCTTCTCGGTATCAATGCCAAGTTGTCTGGCGCGGGTCGCCAGAGAATCCCTGGTTTCTCCATCATAGCCGGTTATAAGCGCGTATCTAGCAAGGAGGTCTTTGAAGGTTACTCTTGAAAACGGTGCTTTGAAATTTATTTTCTTTCCGTCAAATCCCACTTCTTGCTTTTTCCAAAAATGCTTTGCAAGAGCGATGAAAAGAGATTCCACAAATTTCATCATATCTTCCTCGTTCCAGTAGGCAGAGTAACTTTCCAAAATAGTAAATTCCGGATTATGAGTGGCATCAATTCCTTCATTGCGAAAACTTTTTCCCAATTCAAAAACTTTATCTAACCCCCCGATCAAGAGCCGTTTTAGATACAATTCTGGAGCAACGCGTAAATAAAGATCCAAATCCAGGGCGTTGTGATGAGTAACAAATGGTTTGGCCAGCGCTCCGCCCGGAACAGGATGAAGCATGGGGGTCTCCACTTCCAAAAATCCGTTTTTGCGGTGAAAGTCGCGGATAGTATCTATGATTTGAGAGCGCAGGACAAAACGTGCTCGGATCTCATTATTCATCAGCAAATCCAGGTAGCGCTTGCGGAATCTCTCCTCCACATCCTGCAGGCCATGCCATTTCTCGGGAAGAGGCCGCAGGGACTTGGCAAGCATTGACCAGCTAGATACTTCAATCGTCGGCTCTCCTTTTTGGGTTTTAAAAACCCTGCCCTCAACGCCGATAAAATCCCCAATATCAATTGTTTCCAGCGCAAGATCGTAGGCATTTACCAATATGTCTTTTTTGAGATAAATTTGGATTTTCCCGGAATCGTCGCGGAGGTCAAAAAAGGTTGAGCCGCCGTGTTCGCGCTTGGCCATAATCCGGCCGACTATAGACAGCTTTTTTTTAGCTCGCTCCAATGCGGAAAACTTTTGGAGCACCTCTATAATTGAATGAGTCCGACGATAAGCAGACGGATAGGGTGTAATTCCCCGCTCCCGCAGAATTCCCAGTTTTTTTATCCGCTCGTTGCGAATTTCTTCCAAGGGCATGGGGTCATGGTAGCATAAAAAATCAGTTTATGGAAAGTATTTCGTAATGCGCGGCTCCTACCGGTGTTTTTACTTCAACTTTGTCTCCCAGGCACTTGCCCAAAAAAGTCCGGCCGAGGGGCGACTCGTTGGAGATCTTACCTTCAGCGGGACTCGCTTCCTCCGACCCGACAATAGTGTAGGTTTCCTCGCCGCGATCAGATTTTACACTTATGGTAGAACCCACCTCCACTCTATCGGTGCGCCGACTCTTTTTGATGAGCACCGCATCCCGGATCATCTCCTCCAGGTTGACTATCTCCGACTCCACCAGCGACTGCTCTTCTTTGGCCTCCTGATATTCCGCGTTTTCGGATAGGTCTCCCAAGCTCTTGGCATGCTCGAGCCGGCTGGCAATATCCCGACGTCTGGCGGTCTTTAACTCTTGCAGCTGCTGCTTTAATTTTTCCAAGCCCTCTGCTGAAAGATATTCCATACCGGGTAGTAGAAATTCTACAATTTAATTAGTTAGTGATAGTAAAGGGTATTGGAAACACAACTTTTTGTCAACGGGACTTGTGCACACAAAATATGGGAAGCATGAATTAGGAATTAGGGAACCGAAAGCATAATTCCTAATTCCTAATTCGGTTACTGAAATACCATTTTAAAATTTCGTAAGTAATCGGCACTGCCACTGTAGACCCTTCTCCTGCCTGCTCCACCATAACCACGATGACAATCTGGGGATTATCCCAAGGAGCAAAAGCAGTTACCCAGGCGTGAGGCGGGCCGGATCCTGCCTCGGCCGTTCCGGTTTTGGCGGCTGATGCCACCGGCAGGGAAGAAAGCAGGCGAGCGGTTCCGGAAGTTACGGTTTGGCGCATACCTTTGACAACCTGCGTTAACGTATTCCGGCTTACTATTTCTCCCCGCAGCAAATACGGATCACCGGAAAGAACCATTGGGCGATACAGTCGTCCGCCATTGGCAATGGCGGCGGTGGCGGCAGCCATCTGTAAAGGCGTCACCTTAACTCCTCCCTGTCCTATGGAAACATTATAAGTATCTCCCACACGCCAGGTCGGATCATTCTTTTCCGCCACCGCTTTCCACAAAGGATCAGGAATAAGTCCCGGACGCTCCCCGGGCAGATCAATGCCTAAAATATTCCCCAGGCCAAAAGCGCTCGCATATTGCTTTATCTTCTCAATTCCGAGTCCTTTTTGCTCGCGGTATCCTCCTCCGACCATGTAGAAGTAAACATTCACGGATTGGGCGATAGCTTCGTAAAAATCCACCCAGCCGTGGTTTTTCCAGTCCAAGAATATTGTTTTTTCTCCGGGGCGATAAGGATTGGGAATCTCAATAAACCCCTCCGTAAAGACCTGCTTATCCGGATCAATAATTTTCTCTTCCAAAGCCGCAGCTCCTATGATCGGCTTAATGGCGGAGCCGGAAGGAAACTCGCCTCCGATGGCCCGATTGAACATGGGCTTAAGCGGATCGTTAATTACGGCCTGAAACTCAGCCAGGGAAAGAGAGTAGCCAAAACTGTTGCTGTCAAGTCCTGGAAAACTGACCAAGGCCAAGACCGAGCCGTCCCTAGGGTCAAGCGCCACCACGCTTGCCCCTTTTTTACCATTGGTGAAATTGCGCACCATTTCATAGGCCATCTGTTGCAATTCACCGTCCACGGAAAGCGCAATATCTTGTCCGGCTTCCGGTTCCTCAACCAGTTTGAAGCGGGTTTCTTTGCCGACCGCATCCACTTCCACTATTTTTTTCCCGACTTTTCCCCGCAGGATGCGATCATAAGCAAGCTCAATTCCGTCCTTACCTACGGTATCTTGCGCAAGAAGCTTAGGATTTTTTAGCAGGTCTTCTTCCGAGACCTTTCCCACATACCCCAAAAGATGCGCAAAGGCGTGAGCGTGGCGGTATACCCTGCGGTAATCTTCAAAAATTTGCATGCCGGGGATTGCGTAGAGCCGGGCGGCCGCGGATACTATTGTCCCTGGAGCAAGACCCTGGGCAAGAGTAACGCGCTTGGGAAGACGATCAATATCCTCTTGATGTTTAGGAATGCCCAAATCATAGAAATATTCAGCCGGCTTTCCTAAAGCCCCGCCCAATACCGCCACCAATCCCTCCAGCTCTCCTCCGTCCTTTATAAATTCCTCCTTCTCCAGGGCAATACCAAAAGAAGGATAGTTCTCCACCAGGGCTTTCCCTTGGCGATCGTAGATAATGCCCCGGGGTGGAAATACCGGCCGGGTGAGAAAACGATTTTCTTGGGACCTGGCAAAAAATATCCCGCCATTCTCTACCTGCAGCAATCCGGCTCTGACCCCGAGATACAGTACCCCCAAGCAAATCAAAATAAGAAATAAAGTATAAGAAAATTTTTCAATGGGCCGCTCCATCTTGCTCTCCAGCCCCCCGGCAGGACTTAAGGCGCTAACCGAATCCATTAGGATCTCATCCGGATCCAGAAAATCATTAGGCCTGTTTTTCTTAAAAAATTTTCTTTTCATTTTGTCGAAATTGCAGGCCAAGCCCTTTATCCTTTCGCCGGCCTTAAGAGTCCTAGGGCACCGGTAAGAACAAAAGTAAAAATACCGGTCCAGAGAAGCATCCCGGTTACCGAAGGATACGGCAAAATTCCAGCCAGAGTCAAACCGCTAAGTCCGGCAGAGAGGATGGCTACAGCAGGAACCAGGCCAAAAAACAAAACCAGCATAATTCCCAAACCTGCTCCCTGGGTTAGGGTGGAGCGAAGGCTGGAGAAAAAAACATGCAAGGATTCCGCCAACAAGGACTCTAAAAAGAAAACCAACAGATAAGTTCCGAAGGGAAAAATGCGGAAACTATCAAAAAGAAAACCAATCAGGATAGCAAACCATAGGCGACTGGGCAGTTTTATTCTCAAAAACCAGAAAAAAACGGCAGCGGGAATGAACGGAGGAGGAATACCGCCTATATCCCAGGAGGAAAATCCCCATTGGGCAAAAGCGGCAGCAATTACGCTAAGGGTTATCAGTAATATTTTCATTCTAACGGGATTCAATAAAAAATATTTCGCGCATGCTCTCCGGATCGGCAAGAAGAACTCCTCTGCCCTCTTTAAAGGCCGATCCTCCGTTCCGCTTCAAATCCGCAACCTGTCCTAAAGGAAGCGAGTAACGGCCGCCTCCTATTCCCAAAAGGATCACGAAGTCCCCGACCGCAACCGGAGCATCAGCTGGCAGAAGTTCCAAAGTGAAGGAGCGGGCCCCAAGACCCTTGGCCAAGGCCCGCACTTTAAGCGGAATTATTTCTACCTCAAAGGTTTCTCCGGGATTGGAAGCGATTTCCACCCTGGAAAACTCTTCATAGGCCTCTTTCACTATCCCGACGAGAAATCCGTTTGTATCCACTGCTAAGTCCCCAGACCGAACTCCGGCTCGTTTCCCGCGCTCAACCAGTAAAAATTCTTTGCCGAATTCCTTGCCATAATGCATTACCGTTCCGCCGCGAAGTTCCATACTGCGATCCTCGGCAAAACGAAGAGCCGTCCTAAAGGCCCTATTTTCCTCGCGCAGGCGCGCTACCTCCGCGGCTTCGGCCTGAAGCTGCTGCTTTTCTCTAAACAATTGTTCCGCTTCCTCCGCCGAAAGAATATTGGCAAAAGAAAGCCAGCGCCGCAAGGGCATACTGGCCTTCAGGATGGGTTTGGCGGCAGCCAGGACACTTTCCCGCATGAAAGCGATAATTTTGGTGCTGCCTAAAAAAATAAGCAATCCGAGCAGGACTACCGCAAAAACTATTTTAAATAAACCGTCTCGCGACCTCATGGCGATTGCATTTAAAAAATCAGGCCGGAACTTTCTCGTAATCCGTACTCACGAGAACCTCTTTAACCGCATCAATGTCCTCCAAAATTATGCCCGTTCCCCGCACCACAGCAGTCAAGGGGTCTTCCGTTACCTTAACCGGAATCTTGGTTTCCTCGCTGATAAGGCGATCTATCCCACGTAGAAGCGATCCTCCGCCCACCAGGTAAATGCCTCTGTGCATGATGTCGGCCACCAATTCCGGAGGGGTCTCCTCCACTATGGCCTTGATGGTATTCACGACAATATTGATAGAGTGGCGCAACGCCCGGCGAATGTCGGCATCATCCACGGTAAGCTCCTTTGGAAGTCCGGTGATTAAGTCCCTTCCCCGCATAATCGCCTCCATTGGCTCATCCAGTTCGTAAGCCGAACCAATGGCAATTTTTATATCCTCGGCCGTGCGCTCGCCGATCAAGAGCTTAAACTCATCCCTGGCAAAACGAATTATGTCGTCATTGAATTTATCACCCGCAACTTTAAGCGCCTTGGCGACCACTATACCGCCCAAGGAAATTACGGCAATATCCGTAGTGCCTCCGCCAATATCCACCACCATTGATCCTACTGCTTCCTGCACGGGCAAGCGAACGCCAATGGCTGCTGCCATGGGCTGCTCCACTAAATACACTTCCCTGGCTCCGGCGTTTTTGGTCGCATCCTCTACTGCTCGCTTTTCCACCTCTGTGACTCCGGAAGGGATGCCGATAACCACGCGCGGCCGCGGGAAAAGAGAAAAGGTCTCCGTATGCACCTTGCGGATAAAATATTTAAGCATCTCTTCGGTAACTTCAAAATCAGAAATCACGCCGCCAATTAAAGGCCGCACTGCCGTGATATAAGCCGGAGTTCTGCCAACCATGCGCTTGGCTTCAGCGCCAATAGCCACCAGCTGACCGGTTTTCTGATTTATGGCCACTACCGAGGGCTCATTAATCACAATTCCCCGCCCAGCCACATAGACGAGGGTTATGGCGGTCCCCAGGTCTATTCCAATATCATGCGAAAAATACCCAAATAATTTATTTAACATGATGCCAATTTCAGCAATTCTTTCGCAGAAATAATTTTTGCCTCTCTTTCCGATCTTTTTTTCACCTCAATGCCTTTTTGGGCAATGGTCTTCTCGGAAATCACTGCTCTTAAGGGCAGGCCGATAAGATCCGCGTCCGCGAATTTTTCTCCGGCGGTCTTTTCATCGCGGTCATCGTATAATACCTCCACCTCCCTGGCAAGCAGGGTTTTATACAGCTTTTGGGCAACTCTTTTTACTACAGAACTTGTACTTTTTATCTCCAGGAGATGTACCCGAAAAGGCGCTACCGTCTCTGGCCACATAATCCCTTTCTCGTCGTGACTGGTCTCAACTATGGTCCCTAAAGTGCGGCCAAGGCCAATACCGTACGACCCCATCACCACATGCTTTTTCTCGCCCTTTTCATTCGCAAACAGCAGATCAAACGCTTCGGAGTATTTTGTGCCGAGCGGGAAAATATTTCCCACTTCAATGGATTTTTTTTCTTCTACTCTGCCGCGGCATTGGGGGCACTGGCCTCCGGCCTTAAGTTTTGAAATCTCTTTATTTTCCGCGTACGCGCACCCCTCGCAAACATAAATAACGTCTTCACCCACATCGGCAATCACCTGGAATTCATGAGTGTAGTTTGCGGTAAACTCGCCCCCTGCGGCCAAGGTGTAAATCGATTTCAGCCCGCAACGTTTGAATATTTTATGGTAGGCCACAGCAACTTTTTCATAATAATCCATCAAGTCCTTTTCAGAAGAGTGGAAGCTGTACAGGTCCTTCATTAAAAACTCGCGGCCGCGCAGGAGTCCTGATTTAGCACGCGGTTCGTGCCGGAATTTCGTCTGGATTTGATAGGCGGCAAGCGGCAAGTCCTTGTATGAACTTATATACTTTGCTGCAATTTCAGCAATTATTTCTTCGTGCGTCCAACTTATATTGAAGGAGGGCTCTTTCTCGCCTCCCGCGAGTACTTTAAATACAACATCAACATTCCACCGCCCTGTTGCCGTCAAGTAACGTTTATCGTGCAACGCCGCCATGAACATTTCTTGTCCCCCAATAGCATTCATTTCCTCGCGGATGATGTCGGCGATTTTTCGTATCACCCGCCAGCCCAGCGGCAGGAACGAATAGACGCCGGCGGAATTTTTGTAGATGAAACCGCCGCGCGTCAGCAGTTTAGCGTTTAAGGATGTCTCGTCTCTGGGCGCCTCGCGCAGGGTTTTGCCGAAAAGTTGTGATTGCCTCATGGTTTGATTGTAACCTGCCGAAACTTAAAACTGAAGTGGACAAATCCGATAAAATGGTATCTAACATCACTTTAACATCTTCTGGACGATCGCATACAAAATGTTAAAGCAACTAAACCCAACTCAATCCACTCAACCCTCTAAACCAACAACGCGTACATAAGAAGAAAGTTCCCGTTCCTTTAACTCATTCAATAACCGCTTTGGTAAGGGTCTTGTGCCCAGCATGACGCTTTTCTGCAGTGTGGTATAGTCGCAAGCTAACAACCGGGTTCTAAGCCAATTTCTTTTTACTCTTTCCTGTTCCGGTATATCAAATATCACCAAACGGATCTTTCCATCTTCTGGAGGAAGTCCAGCCAATTTTTCGGCCACTGTCTCAAAATGGTGTTTACCGATTTCTGAAATGCGCCAGATGATTTTTCTTTTTGCTCTATCTCTGGCAACCAGTCCTTGCTTTTTTAGTCGGGATAACGTGGAAGAAACAGTGCCAGTGGAATGCCCGGAGAATTCATGCGGACAGTGTCCTGCAACGCGTTGAATCTCGTATAAAGTCCGGCCAAGAGTCCGGCCGTAAGGAACAAGAGCAGCCTCAAGCATTATAGACGATCCGCATACAATGAGGTGCTCTAGTATTTCTGTGACTAAAGTATACTTCATACAACTAACCTACTATATAATAAAATTGGCCTTAACAAGTGATAGACGATCGCATAGTAGATGTTAAGACATAAGACATTAGTTATTAGTTACCAGCTATTTTCTACAAAGTGGAGACAACTCTGCGAACATGCTCCACCAAGGTTGCTGTATATCCCGCCTCGTTGTCATACCAGGAGAAAACTTTTACTAGATCCCCGCTTACAACCTTAGTAAGCCCTAGATCTACAATGGCCCCGTACGGCTCGCCGATGATATCGGTAGAAACAATTGAGTCCTCCGTAACTTTAAGTATTTTCTGCCAGCGCGGTTCCTTGGCGGCCGCCTTGAAAACCGCGTTCACATTTTCGGGAGTAACTTTTTTTCCAACCAAAGCCGTAATCATGCTCAAGGAGCCGTTAATAGTGGGTACACGTATCGCCGCCGCGTCAAACTTTCCTTCCAGCTCCGGGAGCACCTGAATAACCGCTTTGGCCGCTCCGGTGGTGGAAGGCACGATATTCACGGCCGCGGCCCGGCCCCGGCGCAGGTCTTTGGCGTCCGGAGCATCCACCAAGCGCTGACTCGCCGTATAGCCGTGGACCGTGGTCATACCGGCTTTAACTATTCCAAAATTCTCCATCAAGATGGACATGACTGGGGCAACCGAACTGGTGGTGCAGGACGCGTTTGCGCTAATCGGCCCGGCTTTCTGGAAACGGTCGTCGTTTACTCCGATCAAAGCAGTAGTCACATCTCCATCTGCAGGAGCCGTAATGACTACCCGCTTGGCCCCTGCAGCCAGATGCGCTTTGGCTTTTTCTCCTGAAGCAAAGAATCCAGTTGATTCAACTACGACATCAACGCCGAGATCTTTCCACGGAAGCTTTTGTGGATCTTTTTCGGCAAACACCTTAATTTTTGTGCCATTGACAACAAGAGAATGATCTTTTACTTCTATAGTTTTGCCATATCGCCCGTAAACCGAATCATATTTTAAAAGATAAGCCAGGGTCTTGGTATCGGTAAGGTCGTTTATAGCTACGATATCAAGATGTGGTCCCCCCTCCTTCGCTAAAACTTCGGAGGGCGAAGCAAAGACGGCCCGGAAAAAAGAGCGGCCTATCCTGCCAAAACCATTTATAGCTATTTTTACCATAACCGTTGCTCGCCCCGCACCAAATTTCGACTATTTTATCTGCTGCCACGAATAAGCTGGCGGGACATTCTACATTATAGCACGGATGTTTTTTAACTAAACTGGTGATAAGCAGCAGTCGAAATTTCGGTAGCGGGGATTGCGATTTTTGCTTGCTTCATATACACCCAGTATAGCAACTTATAGGATAAGTTCCAGTGAAAAAACTCGCCAAGAAGATGTAAGATCAGTAAAAGACCGCATAGCGGTCTTTTTTATTTTTCCGCAGCGGGACTTACTTTTTCTCTTTGCAAAAGATAGTTATAAGCCGCCAAGGCCGCCTTTACCGCGTCTCCGACGGAAATATTATTCTGCTTATAGGGATCGTCGGTGATGTCTCCGGCGGCAAATATTCCGGGGTGAGAAGTGAAAGCATGCTTGGAATCAATCTTAACCTGGCCGTACTTATCTAATTCCACCAGGTCCTTCACCATTTCCGAATTCGGAATGGAGCCGATCTCAACGAAGATGCCTTCCAACTTAAGCTCTTTTTCCTCATTGGTCTTGCGGTCAAGATATTTCACTCCGGTCACAAAATTTTCTCCCAGGATTTCTTTGGACTGGACATTTAAAATGATTTCTACTTTGGGATTCTTTTTAATTTCCTCCTGGGTGACCGGATCGCCTTTCAGGGCCTCGCCATACTCCAGTAGATAGATTTTTTCCGCATAGGGAAAAAGATCAATTACTGCCTCCAGACCGGCATTGCCTCCTCCCGCCACGGCCACGGTCTTGCCGGAAAAAAGCGGGGCGTCGCAGGTGCTACAATAGGCAACCCCCTTGCCGTTTAGTTTCTCCTCTCCGGGAATTCCCAACTTGCGCCGCCTGGCGCCGGCGGCCAGAATCAGAGTCCTGCTGCTGTAAGTATTGCCTTTGTCCGTACTCACCTCAAAATCGCAGACGCGCTTCCCGAGCATCGGCAGATCCCGACGGCTTCCGTTCTCAACGCATTTGATGGAACGAACCTTAACAGCTTTCTCCGGCATCTTGATGTCTACCACATCCGAAAAAGCCCGCACGTGTTCTTCCAATTTCTTGGCCAAGTCAAAGCCGGAGATATGTTTATCTCCTATCCAATTTTGGATGTCGTCTGAAACAATGGACTGTCCCCCGAAGTCCTCGGTAAGCAGGAGGGTTTTTAGTCGTTTGCGGGCGGTATAAATCGCGGCGGCGGCACCCGCCGGACCTCCGCCCACGATAATTACATCATAAAGCATAATTTTATGGCACGAATTCCGGCCCTTTATTTCTATATGCTTGGATAAACTTATCTGTGCGTTCGTCTGAATATTCTTCCACTGAAAATTCGTCCAGGCGATTCCAAGCCGCCAAAGCAATGTCACTATCGTTTTTGGCGCGAGGGGTGACAATGATTTTTCTTCCGTATTTTTCGTAAAATCCTTCCAGTTTTCGCGCAATTTCTTCTGAAATTCCCGGACGGTAGGTTATCCATACTCCGCCGTGCTCAAGATTGTGTATTACCACCTCGTCTGGTATTTCTTCCTTATAGACACCCCATTCAGCCGGTTGCTGGTAATGCCAGCCCGAAGTAGGAGGATTGGAATTATAGGCCGGGTGAGAGGCGCTAGTGATGTGTTCCCTTCCTTGATCGGATATAATCTGTCCCGGCAAGTCCCGCCCGTACCAATTATTATAGTAAATAACTCCCGCAATAATCATAACCAAAATTGCCAGCCCCGCAAAAATCCAGACGGCCAACTTGACTTTTTTACGGCGGATGGCCTGATCCACCCGTATCTGTTTTATTTCATTTGCCATACCGGGCAGTAGAAAGGCATAAATTCAAGTATAACTTCTCACCAAAAAAATGCAAAAATCAGCCGACTAATTTCTTACCCACGCACCTTTTCCGTTTCTGGCTTGCCGCCAGAATTAAGCCCTGCCTCGCGGTGTCGCCTCAATTCTGACTATAGGATTTCGGCTCCATTCATACCAACTCCACTTCTTTCTCAGAAAAGGTACGGGGTAAGGTTTGCTAACCAAAATTTCTGCACCTACGGCTTGAAATTTTGGAGCAAGCCCTTAAATTCCTCCACCATCGGCACCTGCTCCGTTTCTACGCCGTAGCCCTCGCCGGTATAATAAGCGGCCCAATCGGCAATGGCGAGTGAGGAGAAGATTTTTTGGAAAACGGTTTTTCCGCTAATCTCAACCGTTTCCACGGCCAGCCCCTTTTGGCGATAGATTCTTTGAGTCGTTTCCATCCGCTTTTTAATTTTTGGCGGGTCGTCAGGATCTTTTAAAATAATGAAGAAGAATAACTCATTGAGTTTCTTTCTCGCTTCTTTGATGTCAGCCCCGTTAGAAGTCCGATGCGCAAGCGCATCGGCGGTCTCCTTTGGAGACCGACTTCTAACGGGGTCAAATCCGGTCATTTCATTATGGTTAAGCTCCGGGAATACGTTGTAAAAAGCTGGAATTTTGGCGGTCTCGTTGAATCGCACTTTCCAATTGGAGGCGATCGCCGCATTCTTTCCCGAAGAATAGATAATCGGCACGAACCCTTTTATTCTTTGGGCGAGGATTTTCCCGGCATCTTCATAGTCCTCCGGATGAAGTGATTTGCCGAGTATGCCCGCTTCCCGCAGGGCTTTTTCCTCGCCCATCATTTTGAGGAGGGCCTTAAACATAAACCCCACGGCGGAGCGGGGCTGGATTCCCGTGTCGGGAATTTTGATATAAGGCGCGCCGTTATTTTTAGCAAATTCAAGCAGTTTTCCGCCAATTGAAATTGCGCCGACCTCAAGACCGTTTTCTTTTGCTTTTTGATATGAATCAATAATCTCTTCCGTGTTTCCCGAATATGAGACCGCGATGATGAATCTCTGTTTCAATTCTCCCTGCGCGAGCGCGGGAAGACCGTAGTCCGAATGGACGATAAGATCAATTTTCGGATTCCATATTTTCAGAAGGTCCGCGGCCAAATGCGAGCCGCCCATTCCGGCCACAATGAATTTCCCGAACTTCCGCCATTGGCCGGAATTTTCAATCATTGGCTCAAACCCGAACTGGTTACCCTGATTTTTGATTGCCTCATACATGCTCATGTTGTTTAAAATTTCTGCATGACAGCGTTTATATTTCCTAGCGAGTCCACGCGAAAATTTATTTTCGTGACGGGCGAGCGACGGAAATTCAAGAAATGCCGTGGCATTTCTATTATTCATTACATTAACGAACTTGTCATGCGGCTAATTTTTTGCTTTATCTACTGGCTTTTTCGACACATTTTTCGAAAACTTGTCGTCCGCTTTCTTGCCGATTCTGCCATTTTATAGAAAGTGTCATGCGCATTACCTGAGCAGATGTTCCGTATATCCCGCGGCTATTAGCCGCTCATATGCATCCCAAACATCATCAGGAATTTCTTGCGGAATCTGAAGTCCTTTTTCTGGATAAATCTTGATCCGTTGCAAATCCCCAACCATGATATTTATTACTTCATCTTCAGAAATTTCATCATTCGGATATTCTTCAAACGGTATTTGCGGGGATGTTACGATTACTTCTTTATCAGGCCATACCTGCTTGAAAGTCGCATATGCCCTTCTTTCCATATATGGCTTTTGAACAAGAATTATCCTTTTGGGATCAATATCGTGTTCAGCAAGTAATTTCTGTGTAAATTGGACATTTTCTCCTGTGTTTGAGGATTTATTTTCGACCAGAATTTTATCATTTGGTACGCCCATCCCGATTGCAATCTTAGCAAACTTATCTGCCTCCGACTCATTCCAGCTTTCAGGCGTTAATCGTCCAACGCCCCCAGAAAATATTAATAGGGGCGCCCATCCTTCGAGAAATAACCGTGCTCCTCTCTCAGCGACTCGCACATCATGACTTCCTAATACTAAGATACAGTCGGTTTTTTCCAGCTGATTGTTCATATGGTGGTAATCCCAAATCTTTTTTGCCGCTTGTCGGATTTCTTCTTTATCCATACTTTTATTTCCCATGACACCTCATACACTTCTTCCACTGATTGATTTGCCATGCTGGTTATCCACATGCGCTATTGACATCCTACTTATGGTTTGCTACACTTATAGCATAACACCGACATGGTTCATCATGGGCCAAAGTTGGGTGACACAGAAGGATTCCTTGAAAAAGGGGTCCTTTTGTTTTATCCTCAACCTCGTGGGCCCGGGCCTGTGGTGTATGAAGTAACATGTTGGTGTTGTCACCCAACGAAGCGGGTGCAAGTCCCGCCGGGTCCACACCACAAAATCTATCCTCCCGTGGATGGATTTTCTGGTTTTATAGACAACAGTGAGTCCAGTATCTTTTCAAACCCGGGCAGGAGGAGGAATTTTTTT
>CAYIFD010000003.1:14381-16433 GCA_964362595.1 uncultured Candidatus Saccharibacteria bacterium | reverse complement strand
ATGCCCAGGAAGGCCCCATGCCCCAGACCCGCTTTGTTCTAAAAAAGGCGCTTGAGCTTGGCCTGCGGCCGATTGTGATTATCAATAAAATTGACAAGCCGGCGGCAGATCCCGCTTGGTGCGAGGAGCAGATACTGGAACTTTTTCTTGAACTTGGAGCCAACGATTCACAGGCGGACTTTCCGGTCGTATATGCTAACGGCCGCGCCGGGATCGCGAAAAAAGCTCTTACGGATGAGTCAAAGGACTTAACGCCCCTGCTTGATGCGATTCTGACTCATGTGCCTTCGGCCTCATCACAAGATTTGGAGGCAAAGCCGCTTCGGTTTCAGCCATTTAATTTGGCATACGATAATTTCCTCGGCAGGATGGCAGTGGGACGAGTGTATGAAGGCCGGATCGGGGTTGGGCAAAATGTGTTTGTAAAAAAACCAAGTGGAGAAACCCGCTCTGGAAAAATCACCAAAATTTTTGCTTTTAGGGGCTTAGAAAAAGTTGAGACCACGGCCGCGAGCGCCGGGGACATAGTGCTGATTGCGGGACTTACGGATATTGATATTGGAGAGACGGTGGCGCGAGACGCGAATGCAAAGCCAATGCCCGCCATCGCGGTGGATGAGCCCACAATCTCGCTTGCTTTTTTGGTGAATAATTCGCCTTTTGCCGGGTTGGAAGGAAAATACGTTACTTCGCGCCAAATCCGCGAGTATCTGGAGCGCGAGCTGGAAGTGAATGTGGGGCTTCGCATTGACTTTGGATCTTCGGACATCCTCCGAGTATACGGGCGGGGCGAGCTGCACATCGCGATTCTTTTGGAAAATATGCGCCGGGCCGGATTTGAGGTTCAGGTTTCCCAGCCCCAGGTTATTATCCGGGAAATAAACGCCGTAAAAACCGAGCCCTTTGAAGAAGCAATCGTGGATACGCCCAAAGAATACCAGGGAGTTATCATTGAGCGTCTGGGCGGCCGGGGCGCGCGGCTTACCAACATAGCGGAAAGAGGAAAGACGACCCGCCTTTCATTCCAGGGTCCGACGCGGGGCCTCCTGGGCTATCGGAATCAATTTGTAATTGACACCAAGGGCGAAGGAATTTTTTCTTCGCGCTTTATAGGGTTTAGACCTTATGCTGGCGAAATAAAAAAGCGCGCCGCCGGATCTATGATTTCCATGGCCGCCGGCAAAACCCTGGGCTACTCGCTTTGGGGACTGCAGGATCGCGGCCTGCTTTATATTGGCCCGGGTACGCAAGTTTATGCCGGGATGGTTATTGGCAATACAACCAAAGGCGAGGAAATGCGGGTAAATCCGACTAAGGGCAAACAGCTTACCAATGTCCGCGCCGCCGCATCTGACGAAGCGATTGCCCTTACCCCGCCATATCTTTTAACAATTGAGCGGGGACTGGAGCTTATGGCTGAAGACGAGTATTTGGAAATTACCCCCAAGAGCGTTCGCCTGCGCAAACAGTTTCTTACCGAAACCGATCGTAACAAAGCGCGCCGTTGAGGGAAAAATTATTGCCAAGGATGACAAAAGTATTACGATAAAGTTGAGAGAAAGCAGTGTTACTGCCCGGATCATCCAGGTTCAGCGCAAATGAAATAAATGAAGTCGGCGGCTAAAAGTACAGCTCTTAGGGTTTTTGCAGGCGTTATGGCCCTGTCGCTTGTTTTACCCGTGGTTGTTTTTTCCCAAACCAAAGAAGAGCTGGAAGCGGAGCTTAAAAAAATTGAACAGCAGATCGCCGGCTACGAAAAGGAACTGGTCTCAACCAAGACCGAAAAAAAGACACTCACCAATAAAATCAACCAACTCAAGAAAGAGCAGGAAAAAATCGCGCTGCAGATCAAGGCGGCCAGCATACAAATCAACGAACTCGGAAAACAACTTTTGCTTACCGAAGGATCCATCCAAATAACCTCTCAAAAATTGAGTCAGTCCAAAGAGCGGGCGGCCGCGATTATCCGAACAATCCATGAACGGAATGAGACGCCGCTCGTGGAGGTTCTTATCGGCGGCGGGCTTTCGGTATTTTTCGGAGAACTGGAAA
>CAYIFD010000003.1:0-14281 GCA_964362595.1 uncultured Candidatus Saccharibacteria bacterium | reverse complement strand
CTCGTGGAGGTTCTTATCGGCGGCGGGCTTTCGGTATTTTTCGGAGAACTGGAAACCCTGGAAAAACTTTCCCGCGCTCTTAGCATATCCATAAACGAGGCGAAAGCGGCC
This sequence comes from uncultured Candidatus Saccharibacteria bacterium, assembly GCA_964362595.1. Lineage (GTDB taxonomy): Bacteria > Patescibacteriota > Minisyncoccia > Sungbacterales > HO2-52-23 > CAYPPK01. The sequence continues at coordinate 14,170 of CAYIFD010000003.1, read as the reverse complement.
AGGATTGAACTGGAGGACAAGTATTCTGATCTGGAAGTAAAACAGGGCGAGAAGAAAAATCTTCTGGCCGTTCAGACGCTTCAACGTCAGAACTTGCTGGCAAAGGCCTCCGAGCAAAACAAACTTCTGAAGGAAACGCAGGGAAAAGAAGAACGTTATCAAGCCATGCTGGCTGACTCCCAAAAAAGGGCGCAGGAAATAAGAAACAGGATCTATGAACTTCTCGGCGTCAGTCGGCAGATTACTTTTGGAGAGGCGGTGGAGATCGCCCGTTGGGTTTCCGGCCAAACCGGCGTGCGGGTTGAACTTCTGCTTGCCGTTCTAACCCAAGAATCCAATTTGGGAAAAAACGTGGGAACCTGCAACCGTATCGGCGATCCGCTCTCAAAAGGATGGCGAGCGATAATGAAGCCGGATCGGGATCAGGCGCCGTTTCTTACCATCACCAAAGAGTTGGGAGTTGACCCCGATATTACTCCGGTATCATGCCCGATGCGGGACTCAAGCGGCAATAAAATCGGCTGGGGAGGCGCTATGGGTCCGGCGCAGTTTATCCCTTCCACTTGGGTACTGTATAAAAACAAGGTCTCGGCGATTACCGGCAAACCCGCCAATCCTTGGGATATCCGCGATGCTTTTCTTGCCGCCGCCCTGCTTCTTAAGGATAACGGAGCCACCGGCGGAGGAAGTAATGCGGAGTGGAGAGCGGCCATGATTTATTTCTCCGGTTCCACCAACACCAGATTTCGGTTTTACGGAGACAGCGTTGTTGCTCTCGCCAAAAAGTATGAAGAGGATATCCGGGCTTTAGGATAAAACATGAAGAAGCTTTTTGTTCCAATATTTGTTATTTTGTTGCCGCTTTTCGCTTCGGCGCAATTTAGCAGTGATCTATATTTTGGCCGGCGCAACGACTCGGAGGTGTCGCGCCTGCAGGAATTTTTACGCGGCCAAGGACACTTCACTTATCCGGAGATAACCGGAAATTTCTTTACCGCGACCCGCGCGGCGGTAATCAGATTTCAGCTAGCGCAAAACATCTATCCTCCGGCAGGATACTTCGGGCCGCTTACGCGGGCAGTTGCGAATCGGCTTATTACTGCCGCGGCTCCTGCTCCCATAGTGCCAAGCCAGACCCCAATACCGCCGGTCGGACCGTCTTCCTATAAGGACAAAATCAGAATAAACTATGTTTCCGGATACAGCGAGACGCCGGAGTTTGAGTCCATCGTCATTGAGAACCGAAGCAGTAAAGAGAATATTTCTATAACCGATTTTGCGATTGAGTCGGACAAAGCGCGTTTTGTCATACCCAAAGGATATCATTTGCCGGGTTTTTCCGCCTCGCCCCAAGATCCTATAATTCTTAAATCCGGGGGGCGCGCCATAATCACGGTTGGCCGACAGGCAAGGATGATGGATTTCCGGGAAAATCTATGCACCGGTTATTTTTCCGAAATGAGCAATTTTACGCCCTCTTTGTCGCATAGTTGTCCGCGGCCGGATACTAAAGGCCTCCTCTTTCTTTCCGACCAGTGTCTGCGCGTCATTGAGTCCACCCCCACTTGCCGCATGGCCGATTCTCAACAGATTTTTGAATCATCCTGCTCGGAGTTCGTAAACCAAAATCTAAACTACGTGGGGTGCGTAAGGAATTATCAGGCGCGCTCCGACTTTTTCTCCGGCCAGTGGCTTGTCTGGATGCAAAGAAAAGAAGAATTCTTCCGCAACACCCACGACAAGGTGATTTTAAAAGATCCGCAGGGCAGAGCGGTGGATGAGTATAGTTATTAAAAATCAGAGGCCCAAATGGATAGTCCTTTAGTCACATTCATCGTCCCGACTTATAATCGGGCCTATATTCTGGAGGAAGCGATTCAGAGTATTCGCGCTCAAATCATCAGCGTTTTGGTGGCGACGGAGTTGTTTCAAATAGTCAGTTTTATTCAACAATTCCATGGAATTGTTGGAGCAGACTGAATAGGACCATTATTATTTTTTTAGTTTACTCTCCTGTTTACTATTCTATGTTTGCTGTGGTAAGATGGGGATTGAAGTATGAAAAGATGGACGATAGTATTCAAGGCGCTGGCTAATGTAAATCGGCTGAAAATCATCGGGCTTTTGTCCGGCGGCCGGAAAATGAATGTCGGGGATATTGCGGCCGAGCTTAAAATTTCTTTCACCGCTGCCTCCAACCACCTCATTATGATGGAGAAACTTGATGTTTTGGAGACCGAGGGACGGGCTGGACATGTGTTTTATTATCTCAATTCCAGGATGCCGCGTGATTTTTCTAGGGCACTGGCGCTTTTCCTTCGTTAAACAATTCCATGGAATTGTTTATGAGGGTGGTTATTAAAAAATCAGAGGCAAAGCATGACTTCCAGATATGAAAATATGGTTGAGGTGGTGGCCGCACCCCTTATTGTGAATAGAAAAGATGGAAGAATCCTTTTAATAAAATCTCGTAAGTGGGGAGATCAGTATCTTCTGCCAGGGGGACATGTTGAGCCGGGGGAGACGATTCTTGAAGCGGCGAAAAGGGAAGGTGAGGAGGAAACCGGGCTGAAACTGAAGCCGCTGCATTGCGTGAATACTGGCGAGCTCATCAATAATCCCACTTTTCATAGAAAAGCTCACTTGATTTATTTCCATATACTTTGTGAGGCGGAAACTACGGACGTAAAACTTGATAACGACGAACTAAACGATTTTGTGTGGATAGTACCCGAAGTGGCACTTAAATTGAAAAATTTCCGAGGTGAAAAAACAATTGAAAACTATCTTAGCGGAGTAGTAATTAATCTCGGTAGCGAAATTTATCCTTGGCAATGACCATCACTTTTGAGGATTTTGAAAAGGTAGTTTGAATTTATGAAATCCCAGCCAAACCAGCAATCATCAGGATTTTACGGCCTCGGGATCGCTCCTGCGCTTTTAGACGCGCTTGCTCGTCTTCGCTATACGACTCCGACGCCGATCCAGCAGCGCTCAATTCCTCTGGCAATTGAAGGCAAAGATATGATTGGTATCGCCCAAACCGGGACTGGCAAGACCTTGGCTTTTGGCGTTCCCATGATTCAGCGTCTGGGACAAACCAAGGGAAGGGGACTCGTGGTAGTGCCGACCAGAGAGCTTGCCATTCAGGTTGATGAGGCGCTGCGTAAAGTCGGGCATTTCCTCGGACTTCGCACCGCGGTTCTTATTGGCGGAGCTTCCATGAATATGCAGATACAAACACTTCGGCAAAATCCGCACATCATAGTTGCCACTCCCGGGCGGCTCATAGATCACCTGCAGCAAAAAACTCTGACCCTAGCGAATGTTCATATCCTTGTTCTGGACGAGGCGGACCGGATGCTGGATATGGGATTTTTGCCGCAAATAAAAAGGATACTTGAAGCCGTGCCTAAAGACCGCCAAACCATGCTTTTTTCAGCAACGATTCCCTCCGAGATTTTACGTATCGCCTCCTCTTATATGAAGCTGCCTGTGCAGATAGAAGTTGCTCCTTCGGGAACCGCGCCGGAGCGGGTTACCCATGAGATATTTGTGGTAAAAAAAGACGCTAAAATTCGCCTTCTGCAAAAAGTTCTCGCCCAAAACCGCGGATCAACTCTGGTTTTTACTCGCACCAAGCATGGAGCGCGTAAAGTTACCAAGACGGTGCGCGCCATGGGTCATGGGGCGGCCGAGATCCACTCCAACCGTTCGCTTTCCCAGCGCCGTGAGGCCTTAGAGGGTTTTCGCTCCGGCCGCTACCGGATATTGGTGGCCACCGACATTGCCGCCAGAGGCATTGATGTACGAGGAATTGAACTGGTTATAAACTATGATCTTCCATCCACTCCGGAGGATTATGTGCACAGGATCGGCCGTACCGGCAGAGCCGGGGCTGCGGGTCATGCCATTTCTTTTGCTATGCCCGAGGAGCGCGGTGAAGTCCGGAGAATAGAGCGTCTGATCCGTAAAACCATCCCCGTTTCCGCTCATGAGTTTTAGAAAAAATGAAAAGGAAAGTTAGGAGTTTCTACTAGGTGATGTTCAAAGTTCTCATCTTCCCTCTCTTTCTGCTTGCGGTTTTTCTTTCTCTTATTTTGTTGTGGGGTATTTTTAATTTGCCCTCTCAAGGGGAACTGATTGAAATAGCCCGCAGTTATTTTGCGCGCTACGGCCTGGTCACCGTATTCGTAAGCTCCATATTGGAAGGGATGCTTTTTGCCGGATGGTATTACCCCGGAAGTTTGGTGATCTTCTTGGGAGTGATATTCGCCGGGAAAAATATTTTTGATGTCGCAGTAGTGGTCGCGCTGGTCACTACCGGTCTTTATCTTGCTTATATTTTTGACTATATTTTAGGGAAATATGGATGGTACAGATTATTTCTGCGCATCGGGTTTCAAGGAACCATTGACAGCGCCCAGGAGCGCTTGTCTAAATACGGGGCGGGAGCCATCGGCCTAACCTATTGGCATCCGAATTTTGCCGGTCTTACCGCGACTGCGGCCGGTATTCTGCGATTTCCTCTTAAAAAATTTTTGATTTTTTCTCTGGCGGCAGCGATTTTCTGGGACGCCTTTTGGGGAACTTTGGTTTACCTTTTGGGTGAAGCGGCCTTGTCGCTTATGGGAGTGAGATTCGCGCTTATTCTTTTGGGGATTTGGATATTCTGGCGTTTAATCTTTGCCAAAAAGTCAGTACCTAAAATCCCTTGATTTTTCAAGACGAGAACAGAATAATACAAAGTGATCAGTAACTTTATGCAGCTTCGTCACATCCTAAGCACAAAACAGTTTCTGGACAGGCAGTTTTTAGAAGAGATTTTCAGTATGGCCGATCATTTTCGGACAAAGGCAAAGAGCAAATTTGATAAAACTCTATCCGGGAAAATATTAGTCAGTTTATTTTATGAGCCGAGCACCAGAACTCGGTTTTCTTTTGAAGCGGCGATGCTCAAACTCGGGGGCGAAGTGATCTCCACCGAAAGTGCCGGCCATTTCTCCTCGGCCATGAAAGGGGAGTCCCTGGAAGACACCGTCCGGGTGATCGGCGGATACGCGGATGTTATCGTCTTGCGTCATCCGGAAGTGGGAGCAGCGGAACGCGCAGCTCGTATTTCCGCCGTACCGATTATCAATGCCGGAGACGGACAAGGAGAGCATCCTACCCAAGCGCTTCTGGATCTCTATACCATCAGAACCGAACTCGGCAGGACACATGATATTACCATAGCACTTGTAGGCGATCTGCTTTATGGCAGGACTATTCATTCATTGATCCACCTGCTTTCTCTCTACCGGAATATAAAAATTTTTCTGGTCTCTCCCCGAGAATTGCGTCTCCCCGCCGAATATAAATCTTTTCTCAAAAACAAAGGTGTTTATTTCCGGGAGGCAAAGCGGCTGGATGCCGTTATTTCGTCATTGGATGTCTTGTATATGACCCGCGTGCAAAAAGAACGCTTTCGTTCTTCCGCTCTCTACGAAAGTGTAAAAAATGCCTTTGTGGTGGACAGAAAAATTCTGCAAAAATTGCCCAAGAGAGCCATAATCATGCACCCCCTGCCGCGGCTCAAGGAGATAAGTCCTGCTATTGATGGAGATCCCCGGGCCGCGTATTTCCGCCAGGCGCAAAATGGTTTGTACATACGGATGGCCCTACTTTGGCGTCTTTTTAAGAAGGAAACTGTTTGATTTTTTGACCTAAAGGTGGAATGCTGAAGAAAGTGAATAAAGATACTTTAGGAGAAAAATTGGTTCTGGATGAGCTTTTTGACCTTTCGCTGTATCGGGAATTTGCCAAATCGGCCAAGGGTGAGGCCAAGAAAACTCTGGAGGAGCTTATTCCCATAGAAGAAAAACATTTTACTTTCTGGCAGGAGTTTTTCAAGATTCGTGAATCGCGCCTGAATCTGGGGAGGCGAATTCGCCTTTTTATTTTCGCCGGGATCGGCCGTTTTTTCGGAGAATCAGGCATTCATCTTGTTTTGGAAGCGATTGAAGTATACGGGGTTCGCAAGTATCTGACTCTTTGGCGGCAGCATCAAGGACGGCCTCTGGGAGAGGCCATAAAGTGGATCCTTGAGGATGAGCTTCGGCATGAAGATGTGGTTGTCTCCAAGTTAGCACAGCGAAAAATAAACCCGGAACGAATCCGCAACATTGTCCTTGGTTTAAACGACGGTTTGGTGGAGATAGTCGGGGCAGTCAGCGGATTTTTTGCCGCTTTTCAAAACCCCGGTGCGGTTTTGATAGCGAGTTTTACCGTGGCGGTTGCCGGCGCTTTTTCCATGGCCGCCGGAATCTTTTCGGCCGTAAGTTCGGAGCGCGAAGTGCGAGACATTGAAAGAGGTAAAAGATTATTTTTTGGCGAAAGAGAAAATGGAGAAATATCGGCGCAGCCGTTTGGTTCGGCTTCGGCCGTGGGCATAAGTTACTTTTTGGGGGCGCTGGTTCCGGTACTACCGGTCTTTTTTGGAGCCGTAAATATTTTGATTCCTTTTCTTGCCGCCAGTTTTGTTATGGTGATAGTGTCTTTTGTGCTGGCTTTTCTTTCCGGGATGGAGATTAAAAAACGTATTGGCATCAATCTTCTCATCCTGGCTTTAGCCATCGGAGTTACTTATACTGTAGGCACAATTGTGCAAAAATATTGGGGGATATGGGTGTAAAAATGGCAAATACACAAGAAAAGGAGTTCAAACAAGAGCACGCTGTACGTAGGCGCAAAATCACCCGGGCGACTCTTTGGTTGCTCGTGGCCTTGCTTTTGGGAGGATCTGCCTGGGGACTGGCAAGAATCACGCAGAAACCTTCTCCAAGAGAAGAGCTTTTGGCCGCGGTTACTTCAAAGGATTGGGTAAAGGGCAGAAGAGAAGCTGATGTCGTATTGATAGAGTACGGAGATTTTCAGTGTCCGGCTTGTGCCGTTTATTTTCCGCTTGTGGCGCAATTGCATCAGGAATTTGGAGACAAAATAGCTTTTGTCTATCGTCACTTTCCACTCTCACAAATTCATGCCCAGGCCGAACTTGCGGCACGAGCCACCGAGGCGGCCGGAAAACAGGGGAAATTCTGGGAGATGCATGATCGGATTTTTGAAAATCAGGCAAACTGGGCGGGACAGAGTAGCGCCGGAGAAATGTTTTTGCAATACGCGCTGGCCCTAGAACTTGACCCGGACAAATTCAAAAGCGACTTGGAGACGGAGGAAGTGCGGGAGAGAGTAAGAAGCGACTTTCAAGACGGGGTAAAATATGGAGTAAATTCCACTCCAACCTTTTTTCTAAACGGGAAAAGAGTCCAACCAAGAACCTATGGAGAGTTTAAAAATCTTATTAAACAAGTCCTGGCCGGAAATTCCTAAGTGGATTGCCGTCGCATTTCTGCTCGTAAGTTTTCTGGGCTTTCTTGACGCTACTTATCTCACTGCCAAATATTATCTTGGCCAACCTCTAACCTGTTCTCTGCTGGAAGGGTGCGAGAAGGTTACCACGAGTGACTATGCGACTCTGGGCGGGATACCGATAGCGCTTTTGGGCGCTGTTTATTACTTAGCCATTTTCGTCCTGGTCCTGCTTCATCTGGATACGGGAAAAAGAACCGTGTTTTTGAGCGCGGTTTGGCTGACTCCTTTGGGGTTTTTTGTTTCTCTCTGGCTTCTTTATCTCCAGTTGTTCGTAATCTTAGCGGTATGTTTTTACTGTATTTTCTCTCTTGTAACCTCCACGGCGCTTTTTGCTTTGGCCGCAGTATACATGATATGTAAATCAGCTAAGCGATAAACCCTCCCGCCTGTATTTCCCAGAGTTTCTTGTAGATTCCTTTGTAGATTGCTATCTTAATATAAAATTATGGAAAAGAGTAGGGGGTATAATGAAAAATCAGATGTTTGCATAAATAAGCCGTGGGTATATAATAGCCATATTAAACTAAATATAATTTATGCCTTTTACTTACATATTATTGGGAATTGGGGCGCTAATTATTGCAGTACTTATACTCATATACAATTCTCTTGTTTCCAAAAGAAACCGCATTGAAGAGGCCTGGTCGGATATTGAGGTGCAGATGAAGCGGCGCTTTGATTTAATCCCTAATGTGGTGGAAACCGTAAAGGGCTACGCGGCGCACGAAAAAAGCGTCTTGGAAAATGTAACTAAGGCGCGGACCCAGGCCATGGGCGCGCACACGCCCCAAGAGCACGCGCAAGCCGAGAACATGCTTGCCGGCACCCTGAAGACCCTTTTTGCCGTGGCTGAAAATTATCCGGATCTTAAGGCCAACGTCAATTTTCTGGATTTGCAGAGAGAGCTTGCCGACACCGAAAACAAAATTCAGTCCTCACGCCGCTTCTACAATGGAAACGTCCGGGACTATAACACCCTACTCCAGTCGTTTCCAACAAATATGATCGGTGGAATGTTTAGATTTATGAAGCGCGAATTCTTTGATCTTGAAGAAGAGCAAGCTCGCGAGCCGGTAAAAGTGAGATTTTAGGAATGACCCTTTATACGCAACGCTCCAAAAATATTTATAAAACCTGGCTTTTGATGGCCGTGTTTTTTGGGGTGGTTATAGGCATTGGCTGGATATTCAGCCAGATTTACGGAAATCCGGGCATACTTTATATCGCGGTGGCTTTTAGCATATTCATGAACATTTTGAGCTATTGGTTTTCCGATAAGATCGTGCTGGCTGTGCATCGCGCCAAGCCAGTGGACCTTAGATCGCACCCGGAGCTTTACCGGATTTTGGAAAACCTGACAATTGCCGCCGGCCTGCCTATGCCCAGGTTCTATATAATAGAAGATCCCGCTCCCAATGCTTTTGCCACAGGAAGAAATCCCAGAAACGCGGTAGTGGCAGTAACTAGCGGACTTATGGAGCGGCTGGATCGTTCCGAACTTGAAGGAGTGCTCGCGCACGAACTCTCCCATATCGGCAATCGGGATATGCTGGTATCAACGGTGGCTGTGGTCTTGGTCGGGTTTATTGCCATTCTCTCGGATATGTTTATGCGCTCGCTGTGGTTTGGCGGTCTTGGAGGCGATCGCGACCGCGGGCGGGCAGGAGGAATTTTGATCATAATTGGAATCGTACTCTCAATCCTTGCGCCGATTATTGCTTCTTTAATTCACCTTGCTATTTCCCGCAGAAGAGAGTTTTTGGCGGATACGTCGGGAGCGCTTCTTACCCGCTATCCGGAAGGGCTGGCTAATGCTTTGCGAAAAATCGCTTCCTACTCCCGGCCTATGCGTACTGCCTCCAACGCCACCGCGCATTTGTTTCTGGAAAATCCCTTCGGCGCGGATCGTCCGCCGGCTGGCGAAGCAGACAGAAAAACCCCCTGGCTCGTGAAAATCTTCTCCACGCATCCACCGGTGGAGGAAAGGATAGAAGCGCTGGTAGGCCGGAAGGTAGCATAAATATTAACACCCAACAAACGATCGCATGGTTGATGTTAATATAAAAAACTGCTGTTACCTCGATTATTAATTGCTAGATTAATGAAAGAGTCACTGGCTAAAAATATATTGGGACACCTATTGATATGTGTTTCTCGTTTGGCCATAAACTCGCTCTTTATTCCATATGGTCAGACACTGGGCCGGACCTTAAGGAAACTTGACCGGGTTGCGACCCAATGCACGCATGACTTTTCCGGGTACTCCCGCAATACAGTTTCGGTAACTTTACAAAGGATGAAGAAAAAGGAGCTAGTATCGGTAAGCGGGGCAAATAAAGGCGCTATCTGGAAAATTACAAAAAAGGGCAGAAGTCATTTTAGAAGTGTGGAAGTTGATTACGGCCTTCCGCCCGAAGATGGAAAAACCAGGTTGTTTATGTTTGACATACCCGAGGACAGGAAGGGCGAAAGAAACTGGCTTCGCGCGGAACTTGTGTCTTGCGACTATACTCCCTTGCAGAAAAGCGTTTTTATAGGCAAAAGACCTCTGCCGGCAAAGTTATTCAAAGAACTTGATAGGCGGGACCTCCTTGTGCATGTGCAGGTAGTAGGCCTGGAAGTTTAACGGCGAGCGTAGAATGTTAATATGTATTAACATTTTGTAAACGACCGCATGGGGATTGTTAATATAAAAATCGTATCCCGACTTTATCCAAAACAGACCTTGTGGGTATCAGGTTGGTGTGGTATCATTTTAGAATATGGAGTTGCAGGTTGGGGTAAAAATTTTACTGAAAAACTGGAGAAATAAATATCTTCTGGTAAAACGCAATCCCGAAAAATATCCGGAAGCAGTCCATCTGTGGGATATTGTCGGGGGTAGAATTGATCCGGGGACAAAGATATTTTAAATAGCTGATTTCTTTTCACCGGCGGAGAGGTCGCATAGCGGTCTAGTGCACCGCCTTGGAAAGGCGGCATACCTGAAAGGGTATCGTGGGTTCAAATCCCACCCTCTCCGCCGGCGACGAGAGGTTCGCCCGGTCATTCGACCGGGCACCCAGTCGGATGACTGGGCTAATCCTCCCGCCTCCGTTTTTAAAAATTAAATTAATTTTATGTCCAAAACTTTTAAAAAAATTAAAGAGGCCTTCCTGAACCAAGCTAAAGTTTCCGGCCGCAAAACCAACAATCCCGTGGCGGTAGCCCTGATTGGCGTAACCGGAGTCGGCAACAGCACCATTGCCAGAGAACTTCGGAGGCGTCTTGGCTGGAGTATCATAGAAAAAAATAAAATAAGGGTGGAGCTGCGGGAAAAGAGAATCGGATTCAACATGCAAAGTACCGATGAGATCGCCTACGCGATGCTTGGAAAAATTTTGAAAAAAGGCGGCAACGTCATTCTTGATTCTGATTTTGCGGAAAGTTCAAAACAAAGAAAACTGGAACGTTTTGCGCGGCGTTTTCGCGCCAAAACCATTTATCTCCGTCTTCTCTGCGACGAGGATATCACTTTGGAGCGCATACTTCATTCGCGCTACAATCCCAAAACCGATATTTTCCCTAGCGCGACAATTGCCGTGCGCGAGCACCTGCGCCGCCTCCCCTGGCACTATCGCTGGTCGGAAGCCAACGGCGGCAGTTGGGTGAGGCGCGGATTGGGGATTAATTTTTTGGCCGAAATTGATACCGCAAATTCCCGCCAATGGAAAAAGAAAGTGCGGCTCGCGAGCCAAAAATTGCGCAGATTATAGTATGGTATGGTTTCACCCGTTGAAGAAATAAAGTCCCGCCTGGATCTGGCGGAGTTGATTCAGTCCTATGTGCGTCTGCACAAGGCCGGAATTAACTACAAAGCCAATTGTCCTTTTCATGGCGAAAAAACGCCCTCGTTTTTTGTTTCTCCCACCCGCCAGATTTGGCATTGTTTTGGGTGCGGAAGGGGAGGGGACGCTTTTAAATTCGTGATGGAAATTGAAGGGCATGATTTTCCCGAGGCATTGCGGATGCTGGCGGCGCGCACCGGCGTAGTGCTGAAGCGAGAAGATCCGGCTATAAGGTCGGAGCGCAACCGGCTTTATGATCTTTGCGAAGAAGCGGCCAAGATTTTTGAACGAAACCTGGCGCTTACTCCGGCGGTTAAATCATATTTAGTCAAGCGGGGAGTGAAAGAAGAAACCATGAAGGAATTCCGCATTGGTTTTGCTCCGCAATCTTGGGATTTTCTGTTGCGGGCATTAGATCAAAAAGGGTTCCGAAAGGAGGAGTTGGAGAAAGCGGGTCTGGCGGTAAAATCCGAAGATCGGTCTTCCTGGTATGACCGTTTCCGCTCGCGGATCATGTTTCCTATAACCGATGCAAATGGCCGGGTCATCGGATTTAGCGGCCGAATCTTTGCTTCGCCCTCCGAATCCTTGACAAAGGAAGGAAGAGAGTCCGCCTCTGGCGGAGAGACATCCAACGCCGCGAAAGTTGAGGCAAAGTATGTGAACACGCCAGGCACTCTCATTTATGATAAATCTAAGGTTCTTTACGGGTTTGACAAGGCAAAACAGGAAATCCGCGCCAAAAACCAGGTTGTTGTCACGGAAGGTCAGATGGACTGCGTCATGTCGCATCAGGCCGGAGTAAAAAACACCATTGCCGTATCAGGCACTGCGCTTACTTCTCAACAATTGAAGACGCTTAAACGTTTGTGCGAAACCCTGGTAAGCTCCTTTGACACCGATGCGGCTGGAGAGTCGGCGACCAAACGCTCCTTGGCGCTTGCTTCGCAATTTGAGTTTGAGTGCAAAGTGGCGGTAATTCCTTCCGGAAAAGATCCGGCGGATGCGGTAAAGGAAAATCCCGAGGCCTGGATTCTGGCCGTGACTGAAGCCAAGCCGGTAGTGGAGTTCTACTTTACCAAAGCACTCCAAGAAAAAAATGCCAAAACGGCGACAGGAAAAAAGGAAATCGCGGCCATGGTGCTGCCCTGGATACGAGAACTTGGAAATGAGATAGAACGGGTGCACTGGATAAAGACACTGGCCGAGAAACTGGCCGTAGGAGAGGAGGCGGTTTGGAAAGAACTGCGCAAAGATGGATCGCCTGCGCCTGTTTCGGCAAAAGAAGAAGAGGGGATAGCTTCTGCGCCTAAACGTCGGGATCTTTTGGAAGAGCGTTTGCTTGCCCTGCTTCCTTTGGTTGGAGAAGAAGTGAAAAACCAAAATTTGCAGAATCACTATCTCACGTTTACTTCCTCGCTTCATCAGGAGCTTTTTGGGATTCTTTCAGAGGAAGGAAAGATGCTTGTCGCCAGCCCGGAATTGCTCAAGCAGCTTGAGATTTTCCGCTTCAAGGGAGAGGTGCTGGCCCAGATGGTTTCCGATCCCGCGCGGGAATTTTTACTCTGCAAGCGAGAGCTGGAAAAAGAATGTGTAAAAGAAAGGTTGCTGGTATTGGGGGAAGAGATCAGCAAAAAAGAAAAAGAGGGAAACCAGACGGCTATCACTACTCTCCTGCAGGATTTCCGCTTGCTCTCGGAGAGGTTAAAAGAATTTTCATAGTATGCCCTTAAAGATAAAGAAAAAAACAGTTAAAAAACGGCCAGCCAAAGGTCCGGGGATGATCATCCCAAAAGTAAAGAAGAAAGCGGCTAAGGAGCAGGAGCCGGGAAAAACAGCTGCCGAGGTTGAGCGAGGAGTGCAAGCCCTGCTAAAACGCGGCAAGGAGCGCGGTTTTGTCACTTATTCGGAAATTCTCTATTACTTTCCTACGATTGAGGAAGATATTGTGATGCTGGAGGACCTATACGGCCGTCTTGAAAAAGAAAATATCCAGGTGTTGGAGACCAAAGAGTTTATAGAAGAAGTCAAGGCAGCCGAGAGCAAGGAGACGCAGAAGCGCAAAAAAAAAGAGGAGGACATTGACCTTGACCAGATGAGCCAGGACTCGGTGCAGATGTATTTACGCGAGATTGGCAGAATTCAGCTGCTTACCGGAGACGAAGAAAAAGAACTTGCCAAGCGCATAGAAAAAGGAGACGAGGACGCTCGCCGGAAACTGACCCAGGCAAATCTTCGGCTGGTTGTTTCCATAGCCAAGCGCTATGTGGGCCGCTCTCCGCATCTAACTCTTCTTGATCTGATCCAGGAAGGCAATATCGGGCTTTTCAAAGCAGTGGAGAAAGTTGATTACCGCCGGGGTTATAAATTCTCCACTTACGCCACTTGGTGGATCCGCCAGGCCATAACTCGGGCACTCGCGGATCAGGCAAGAACCATCCGCATTCCGGTGCATATGGTGGAAACCATCTCTAAATATCAACAGGTGAAGCGTCGGCTTCTGCAGGATCTTGGCCGCGAGCCGCTGCCGGAAGAAATTGCCGCGGAAATGAACATGGAGGTTGAGAAAATCCATCACATTGAAAAAATCGCGCAAGATACGGTTTCTCTGGAAGCGCCGGTAGGGGAGGACGAAGAGGACTCGTCTCTGGGTGACTTTATTGTGGACGAAAAAACTCTCTCGCCATCGCAAGTGGCCGCTCGGCGGCTCTTGCGCGACCAGCTCATGTCAATCATTGAAGAACTTACCCCCAGAGAGCAGAAAATCCTCTCTATGCGCTTCGGCTTGGAGGACGGCATTACCCATACTTTGGAGGAAGTAGGCAAGGAGTTCGGCGTAACCCGCGAGCGCATCCGTCAGATTGAAGCCAAGGCCCTGGAACGGATTCGCACTCACGAAACCTCGCGAAAACTGGAAGGGTATTAAAAATCCC
>CAYIFD010000002.1:19565-21752 GCA_964362595.1 uncultured Candidatus Saccharibacteria bacterium | reverse complement strand
GACAGGATGTCCACGCTTGACCCCTACACCATCACTCCTGCCCAACTCATCAACGCCCGTCCTTTTATGGCCTCGGTGAAGGAATTTTTTACTTCCTCCCAGCTCTCGCAATTCATGGATCAGGTTAATCCGCTTTCCGAGCTTGAACACAAGCGCCGTTTGTCAGCCATGGGTCCTGGAGGACTGCAAAGGGAGCGCGCCGGATTTGAGGTTCGGGATGTGCATCCTTCTCATTATGGAAGAATCTGTCCAATTGAAACACCAGAAGGACCAAATATCGGTCTGGTGGGACACCTGGCAGGATATGCTCGGCTCAACGAGCTTGGTTTGATTGAAACACCCTATCGCAAAGTAAGAAATGGCCGTCTCACCAATGAGATCCACTACCTGGATGCTTCCGCCGAGATTAAGTATCGGATCGCGCATGCGGGAGTGCAAACCGATAAAGACGGCAGTATCACCGTTGAACAAGTTGAAGCCAGAGTGCATGGCAGTCCCGGATTGGCGCGCCGAGAAGACGTTGATTATATGGATGTCTCGCCACAGCAGGCGATCAGTATCGCCACCAGTTTGATTCCGTTCCTGGAACATGATGACGCCAACCGCGCTATGATGGGCTCTAATATGCAGCGCCAAGCAGTACCTTGCGTGCGGCCCAAAGCCCCGCTGGTCGGAACCGGGGTGGAGGCGCGGGCAGCCAAGGACTCGGGCCGTATAATCGTGGCCGAGGAAGAAGGCGTGGTGGAAACGGTTGATGGCAGAGAAATCGTGGTAAAGGAAAAAACCGGACGCTTGCGCGCCTATCCTCTGGTGCAATTTCAACGCACTAACGCCTTTACCGCCATTCGTCAGCATCCAATTGTAGAGAAAAGAGTCAAAGTTAAGCGAGGAGATCTTTTGGCAGACAGTTCTTCCACCCAAGCCGGAGAATTGGCCTTGGGCCAAAATATCTTGGTGGCATTTCTGTCTTGGTCGGGCGCTAATTATGAGGACGCCATTATCATTTCTGAAAAACTTTTAAAAGATGATCGTTATACTTCAATTCATATTGAGGATTTTAGTATTGATGTGCGCGAGACCAAGCTTGGGCCGGAGATCACTACCCCGGATATACCCAATGTAGGCGAAGAAAAGCTGAAGAATCTGGATGAGGACGGCATTGTCCGTTTGGGGGCAGAGGTTAGATCGGGCGACATTCTGGTGGGAAAAATTTCTCCCAAGGGCGAGTCGGATCTTACTCCGGAGGAAAAACTGCTGCGCGCGATTTTCGGAGAAAAAGCTCGCGATGTAAAGGATACTTCTCTCCGTTTGAGTCACGGTAAGCGCGGCCTGGTAGTGGGGATCAAAGTATTCTCGCGGGAAAAAGGAGATAAGCTGGAAGCGGGAGTGATTAAGCAAGTGCAGGTGGATGTAGCACAGCTTCGCAACATTGCGGTTGGGGATAAGCTTGCCGGCCGCCACGGAAACAAAGGAGTGATCGCCAAAATTCTTCCTGAAGAAGATATGCCGCACCTGGAGGATGGCACGCCGGTGGAAATGATTTTAAATCCATTGGGAGTGGCCTCTAGGATGAATCTTGGCCAGATTTTGGAAACACATCTTGGCTGGGCCGCTCATAAGTTGGGGTTTTGCGCCGTTACCCCGGCTCTGGCTGGCGTATTGGAAGAAGAAATTAAGCGCGAACTGCAACTTGCCGGGCTTCCCCAAAACGGGAAAGTGACGTTGTATGACGGCAGAACCGGAGAGAAGTTCAACCAAAAGATTACGGTGGGGTATATGTACATGATGAAGCTCATCCATTTGGTGGAGGATAAGATCCATATGCGCTCCATCGGTCCTTACTCGCTTATTACCCAGCAGCCATTGGGAGGCAAAGCGCAGTTTGGCGGGCAGAGATTCGGCGAAATGGAGGTCTGGGCTTTGGAAGGATACGGAGCGTCGCACACTCTGCAGGAGATGCTGACCATAAAATCCGATGATGTTTTGGGGCGTTCAGCCACTTATGAGGCCATCATTAACGGTGAACCCATCCGCAGTCCAAATATCCCGGCTTCTTTCAATGTGCTGGTGAATGAATTAAAAGGTCTATCCTTAAATGTGGAGATTATCAAGAAAGAAGCGGGGGCAGGAGAACGACCCGCGGCTGAAGCGGCCAAGCCGGCCAGAACCAGAGCTCGCGTGAAGTGA
>CAYIFD010000002.1:15054-19465 GCA_964362595.1 uncultured Candidatus Saccharibacteria bacterium | reverse complement strand
GAGGAGACAATTGATGAACGAATTTAAAAAATTATGGACCAAACTTCACTACAAGACCTGAAAGCCATTATTGTAAAACTCGCTTCACCCGAGAATATAATCTCCTGGTCCTTTGGCGAGGTTACTAAGCCCGAAACCATCAATTACAGAACCGCCAAGCCGGAGCGGGACGGACTTTTTGACGAGCGAATTTTTGGTCCGGTCAAGGATTGGGAGTGCTACTGCGGCAAGTATCGTCGCATACGGTATAAAGGCATTGTCTGCGATAAATGCGGCGTGGAAGTTACTCGTTCCATTGTCCGAAGAGAGCGTATGGGGCACGTGAAGATGGCCGCTCCGGTGTCGCACATCTGGTTTCTGCGGGGAGTTCCTTCTAAGATCGGCTTGATGCTTGATCTTTCCGTGAACGATCTGGAAAAAGTCATTTACTTTGCCGGATACATCGTGACCAAGATAGATGAGGCGGCGCGTACCAGGGCCTTGGAGGAGATAGAACGTGAATTTAAAACCAAAGCCAAGGATCTTGGCCGCGAAGAACTTGCTCACTTAAAAGACGCCAAAGAGAAAACCAAAGAAGATCTGCGAAATTTGGGTCTCCACAAAGTTATATCGGAGGTGGAGTATCATCGGCTGGCCCGCAAATTTGGAGAAATTTTTGAGGCCTCCATCGGAGCAGAGGCCATCCGCAAGATTTTTGAGGAACTGAATCTGGAGGACTTGCGCAAGCGCCTGGAGGCGGACCTCGTCCTGCAGCCCCCGGTAATCGCGCATAAAACCCTGCGCCGACTGCAAATGATTAAGGGCATGATGCGCGCCGGAGTGCGGCCGGAATGGATGTTTCTTACGGTCCTGCCTATTATTCCGCCTGATCTTCGGCCCATGGTGCAGCTGGACGGAGGCAGATACGCAACTTCCGACCTAAACGATCTCTATCGGCGCGTAATCAATCGCAACAACCGGCTGAAACGTTTGTTTGAGTTAAACGCGCCGGAAGTTATCACCCGCAACGAAAAGCGCATGCTCCAGGAAGCAGTGGACGCGCTTATTGATAATTCCATCCGGCGCGGTTCAGCTCCGGTTGCATCTCAAATCCAGCGCCGGCCCCTCAAATCCTTGGCTGACATCTTAAAAGGAAAACAAGGAAGATTCCGGCAGAACCTTTTGGGCAAGCGCGTGGACTATTCGGGCCGCTCCGTGATCGTGGTCGGCCCGGAACTGGCGCTGCATCAATGCGGTTTGCCAAAGAAAATGGCTTTGGAACTTTTTAAGCCGTTTGTAATCCGCCGGTTGATTGAAAATGAACTTGCCTACAATATCAAAGGCGCGGGCCGCATGATTGAAGATCATGACCAGCGGGTATGGGCCATTTTAGAAGAGGTGATTGAAGGACGGCTGGTGCTGCTAAATCGCGCTCCCACTCTTCATCGCCTGGGCATTCAGGCCTTCCAGCCGGTGCTCATTGAGGGAGACGCGATTCAAATCCACCCTATGGTCTGCCCGGCTTTCAATGCCGACTTTGACGGCGACCAGATGGCCGTGCATCTGCCCTTGACCCAGGAAGCGCAGACCGAGGCGCGGGAAATAATGCTTTCCGTGAAAAACTTGCTGAAGCCGGCCACCGGCGATCCGATTGTGGATCCAACCCAGGATATTGTTTTGGGATGCTATTTTGCCACCATTATTAAAGATCATCTCCCGGGAGAGGGAAAAATTTTCTCCTCGGAGGAAGAGGCAGAATTGGCTTATGATTTCAAGAGCGCGGATCTCCAGGCCAGAATCAGAGTCCGCCTGCCCAAGTCCAGATTAAGCGGTAATCCGGAGGAAAAAGGAGATCAGATCCTGGAGACCTCGGTTGGCCGTTTGCTTTTCAACCGCGCCCTGCCGGATGATTTTCCTTTTGTGAATCAGCAGCTCCGCAAACGTGATTTGGGAGAAATAGTGGCCAAGGTAATAAAGCGCTACGGTATTAAAGAAACACCTCCAATTTTGGATAAGATCATGCGTTTTGGCTTTGAATACGCGACTCGTTCCGGAATTTCTTGGGGAATTGACGATTTGGCAGTTCCGCAGGAGAAGCAGGCGCTCATTAAAGAGGCCGAGACCAAGGTCACGGAAATCGTGGATCAGTACCAGCGGGGGCTCTTAACCGAAAAAGAGCGCTATGCCAGAATTGTGGAAGTATGGCAAGAAGTGGTGGATAAGATTACCAAACTCGTGCCGCATTCACTTGATAGCGAAGGTTCTATTTATACGATGGTGGATGCCAGGGCGCGCGGCTCCTGGACCCAAATCCGGCAGATGTCCGGCATGAAGGGTCTGGTGGTAAATCCGGCTGGAAAAATCATTGAACTTCCAGTGCTTTCCTCTTACAAAGAAGGGCTAAATGTGTTGGAATACTTTATTTCCACGCACGGCGCGCGCAAAGGAACTGCCGATACCGCTTTGCGTACTTCCGCGGCAGGATATTTGACCAGGCGCCTGGTGGATGTGGCGCAGGATGTGATCGTTTTTGAAGAGG
Organism: uncultured Candidatus Saccharibacteria bacterium; assembly: GCA_964362595.1. Taxonomy (GTDB): domain Bacteria; phylum Patescibacteriota; class Minisyncoccia; order Sungbacterales; family HO2-52-23; genus CAYPPK01. Next base: position 16,947 of record CAYIFD010000002.1, on the reverse strand, counting down.
ACTGTAAAACCAAACAAGGGTTGGTTATTAAAAGAGGGGATTCCGAAGAAATCAATAAGTCCTTGGGACAGCGAGCTTTTGGCCGCATGCTTTTTGAAGACGTCAAGGATCGGCAGGGAAATATGGTGGTTGAGGCCGGAGAAATTGTTGATCACGAAAAAGGAAGGAAATTGGATGAGAGCGAAGTTAAAACAATTATGGTCCGCTCCCCAATTTCTTGCCGGAGCTTAACAGGTATGTGCCAGAAATGCTACGGATACGATCTTGGCAACAATATACTCATAAGGAGGGGGGAGGCCGTGGGAATTGTGGCGGCCCAAGCCATTGGCGAGCCGGGAACCCAGCGTACCATGCGCACTTTCCATACCGGAGGCGTGGCCGGAGGCGGGGACATTACCACCGGTCTGCCGCGGGTGGAAGAAATTTTTGAAGTGCGGCCTCCTAAAGGCAAGGCCATTTTAAGCGAGGTAAACGGCGAGGTTTTGGAGATAGCGGAAGCGGGGAGAGATAAAATTATCCGGGTGCAAGTAGAACCGGAAGAGCGCGAGACGCCAAAGAAAAAGCCCTTGCTTAAGTTTGGAGCGGCCGAAAGAGACATCAAAGAATTCGTCATACCTCCTGCTACCGGGATTCTCGTAGAGAAAGGATCAAAGATAAAAAAAGGGGATATTCTTTCCGAAGGCCACGCGGATCTGCGCGAGCTCTTCAAATATGCGGGCAAAGAAGCGGTGGAACGTTATGTGGTTAAGGAAGTGCAAAAAATTTACTCGCTGCAGGGGGCGCCAATTAATGACAAACACATTGAGGTAATCGTAAAGCAAATGTTTGGTCGGGTACGGGTCAAAGACGCCGGTGAGACCGATTTAACCGTAGGCGAGGTGCTGGAGAAGCGAGAATTCCGCAAGGCCAATATCAAAGCCGTGCGCGAAGGCAAGAAGCCGGCCAGCGCTTATCAATTACTTCTAGGTATCACTAGGGTCGCGCTTTCTACATCAAGTTTTCTCTCGGCCGCTTCTTTCCAGGAAACCGCCAGAGTGCTTATTGACGCGGCAATTAGGGGCAAGAAGGATGAACTCCGCGGATTGAAGGAGAATGTAATAATTGGTCGCCTTATTCCCGCCGGGACAGGGTTTCGGAAGACAGGGTAATAACTAAATTAGGAAAAGTAATTACCCCGCACCAACTCCGATTTAGCCTTTTGCTGTCACGAGTTTATCTTGCGGCAGCGCCTTGCGGCTTATATGAACTCAAAATATGCCTGTTCTTAGAGTTGGGGCGGGGCAAGTCGGCCGCTTGATCCCGGCCGGCAGCGGATTCAAGAAAGGATAGGTTCCGAAGCTTAGACATATGTATGTAGTTGACTGAAGCATTTTAAAATGCTTCTATATTATCAGCATATTTCAGGCACGAAGGGAGAGTCGTCATGGCCGAACCGAAGGAACTACTCGCCGAAGGCAAGACGAAAAAGATATGGCGTGATCCACTGGCAACCGCAAACGTGCTAATTGAGTCGAAGGACGATGTCACCGCGGGTGACGGCGCCAGACGCGAACAGTTCAAAGGCAAGGGCGCCTATTCTAACTATACCGCAGTCAAATGCTTCGAACTCCTCTCGGTGCACGGCGTCCCGAACCACTTCATCGGACGGGTGGGACAGATGTTCCGGGCGCGTGAGCTCCGGATGATCCCCATCGAAGTGGTAACGCGCCGCATCGCGACGGGCTCATACCTTAAGCGCCATCCCGACACGGAGGAGGGAGAGCGTTTTGAGCAACCCATAGTCGAATTCTTCGACAAGAACGACTCCCGACACGACCCACTCATCATCTACGATTTTGTGAGTCGCCGCGTTTTGCTCTTTGATGCCAAAAAGCCCCTCGCCGAAGGCCTCCT
>CAYIFD010000002.1:0-14954 GCA_964362595.1 uncultured Candidatus Saccharibacteria bacterium | reverse complement strand
GACGAGTGGCGCATCTGGCCCGGCGGTGAAAAGAAGCGCCAGCTCGACAAGCAGGTCTTTCGTGAAATGCGTGAGGCCACGGTGGAGGAAATGGCCGCACTCAAAGCCAACTATATGAAGGTGGCAGAGATGACGGGACGCTTCCGACTGCCGAAGAAAGTCTAATGCTCCATGTGCTTTCAGTGGCACGGAGCATTTTTTGTTTGAATGGGGAAAATATCTGCTTTAAGCCGTTGCCCGAGGAAGCCAAAGGGAGTAGGGTAAAATATGCAGAAAGAGTTAGAAAAGAAAAAGAGTGCTGCCGTTCTCGTATTTAACGACCGTGGCGAATTGGCCTTGCAATTGCGCGCCGCGGATGACGACTCGTTTCCGTCTCATTGGGATTTTTCAGCCGGGGGTGGAATTGACGCCGGAGAAGACGAGAAACTTTCTGCCGAAAGGGAGCTTCAGGAAGAACTCGGAATCAAGGCAAGTGTTGCCTTGGTGGCTCAAGAGCGTTATATCTACCCAGCTTGGAAACCTTCCGTTATGAGGGAAATAGACCTTTGGATATATAAAGCACATCATAACGGCCCGTTTAAACCCGACCCGGCGGAGGTTGAGAAAGTGGAATTTTTCACACTTGAGAGAATTAAGGAAATGATGGAATCCGATCATAAATTTCATCCGGAATTCGTTCTGTCATGGAACAAGGGCGTTATTACTAAAACGTTAAGTTAAGAAGATCACAATATACCAACATTCTTAAGTATGTTGGTATATTGTAAATACGCCAGACGGATGTCGGGTTTAAGAAACTCCGGCCCTTGATTACAGCATACTTATAAACTTGAGTATATTGGTATGTTGTGTATGATATAAATATGGGAAAAATGAAAACCGCAAAACAAATAGAGCGGCATCTCAAGGGAGCAGCCAACCACTATCGCATTGAGATATTGTTTCTTATTGCCGAACGCGGGGGGATAACTCTTGAAGATATCGTTGAAACTATCGGGGCAAACGAGAAAACCATTGGCGAGCACACCAGACGTCTCCATCAGGCGGGACTTATCAATAAAAGATATCGCAGCAAATTCGTGGAGCATACTTTGTCGCCATACGGCAAAATATTTGTCAGCTTTCTCAAATCATTCCAACGCACCTAATAACATCCTTACATACTCAAGTATGTAAGGATGTTATTAGGCAAGAAAACTAGGAGAATGAATTTAGATAACCCCAAAGGCATGGAAAAGGTTAAGGGGGGATTGAAAGTATCCGGCCTTTTGCCTATAATGTAAAGGATGGCACACAGAAAGAAAAAGAGAAGGGGAGAGACGGGAGAGGAAAAGCCCAAACGCGCCTGGCACTCGGATCTGCATCCGGAAACCAAAAAATCCGCCTTGGCGATTTTTGCTTTTATGGCCGCGGCTCTGCTGGCCATAAGTTATGTAGGCAAGGGGGGAAATGTGGGCAACGGCATTTATCGTGGTCTTGGCTGGCTTTTGGGCGGGGGATATTTTTTCGCCCCGCTTTCTTTTATTTTAATCGGTTTTTCGCTGATGTTTAGTGAGAAGCGAAAAATCTTGGCCGCCTCACTTCTTGGCGGCATACTTTTTTTACTTACCAGCTTAACCGGTTTGCAGATACTTTTAGGCAAGGAGACCGGGGGGGCAATCGGCGGATTTTTTGGATCACTGCTGCTTAAAGCGTTTGATTTCTGGGCCGGGCTTATTATGACCGTCGGCTTTTTTGTGATCTCCCTCCTGTTTATGTTTAACATTCCATTATGGAGAAGAAGCGTAAAAGAAGAAGGTGAGGAAGAGGAAGAGACAATTCGCCAGCCGGCGAACCAGGAAATTCCAGAGGTCGCCAAGGTCTTGAGCGAAATCGGCAGTGCGGTCAAGAATATTGCGGCTCCAACTCCTCTGCCCCTGGAGCAAAGCCGAGCCGAATCCGACTTCCCGGTGGTAAGGAAACTTGCCAAAAAATTTGATTATAAAAAGCCGCCTTTGGAATTGCTGCAAGGAGACCGCGGTACTCCTTCTTCAGGCGACATCAAGGCCAATGCCAACATCATCAAGCGCACTTTGGAGAATTTTGGCATTGAGGTTGACATGAGCGAGGTCTCGGTAGGGCCCACCGTTACCCAATACACTTTGAAGCCGGCGGAGGGAGTAAAACTTTCCCGTATTGTAGCGCTGCACAATGACCTTTCTTTGGCTTTGGCCAGCCATCCCATTCGCATAGAGGCCCCTATTCCCGGGAAATCCTTAGTCGGCGTAGAGGTTCCTAACCGCTCTATTGCTTTGGTGGGATTGCGCTCGCTTCTGGAACACAAAATATTTCAAGAATCGCCCAATCCGCTGCTTTTTGCGCTTGGCCGAGATGTGACCGGCGGTCCGGTATTTGCCGATCTTGCCCGCATGCCCCACCTACTAATAAGCGGCGCTACCGGATCGGGTAAGTCGGTTGCGGCGCACTCCATCATGACTTCTTTCATTTTCCGTAATCCGCCGGAAGTTCTACGTTTCATAATCGTTGATCCAAAACGGGTGTAGCTTTCCATTTACAATGATATTCCGCATCTGCTCACACCGGTTATCACTGACCCCAAAAAAACAGTGCAGGCGCTGCGCTGGGCTACCCGGGAGATGGATCGCCGTTATGATCTGCTCTCGCGCCGCCAGGCGCGGGACATAAGCGGATTCAATAATCAGGCGGCCAAGGCGGGTGAGGAGATATTGCCATATATTGTCATCTTGATTGACGAACTGGCTGACCTTATGGCGATGTTTCCAAGAGAAGTGGAGGCCTCCATTATCCGCATAGCCCAAATGGCGCGCGCGGTAGGCATCCATCTTATTGTCGCTACCCAGCGGCCTTCGGTAGAAGTTATTACCGGCTTAATCAAGGCCAACATCACCTCTAGAATCGCCTTTCAAGTGGCCTCGCAGATTGACTCCCGCACCGTCTTGGATATGGCCGGAGCAGAGAAACTTTTAGGCAACGGCGATATGCTTTTTTTGGCCGGAGACACTTCCAAACCGCGCCGAATCCAGGGCGCATTTGTATTGGAGCAGGAAGTTAAAAAAGTGGTTGGCTTCTTGCGCGAAGTTGCCGAGGCGCCCGAATATGACGAGGCCATATTTGAGGCCAAGGCAGAGGATGAAGAAAATTTATCCGCTAATATTTCCGGAGATGACGACCCGCTATATGATGAGGCCAAAGAAGTAGTGCTACATGCCGGCAGGGCCTCGGCTTCCTATCTGCAGCGCCGATTGCGCGTGGGGTATGCCCGCGCCGCGCGGCTTCTGGATCTAATGGAAGCAAAAGGAGTGATCGGTCCTGCTGATGGAGCGAGGCCAAGGGAGGTATTGGGCAGGGTTGAACCAGCAGAAGAGATTAATGAGATTTAAAAAACAAACGTGTCTCCGAGAATTAAAGAATCCGAAGCCCTGGGTGAACGGTTGCGAAAGCGGCGGGAAGAACTTGGGTTGAGCGTGGAAGATGTATCCCGGGAAATCCAGGCGCCCCAAAGGTTTGTGGAGGCGCTGGAGGCGGACAATCTTGAGGCATTCTCGGCCAAGGTCTATGCCCTGGGATTTTTAAAAAAACTGCTGGATGCCATGAGGATGGAGGAAAAGGACCGCTTTCTTAAAGAATTCAGCAACGAATGGGATGTGCGAACTTTTCGCAAGCGCAAAGAAATGCAGCCGCTTCCGGAAAATCGCGGGATAACCCCCTTAGTAACTCCGGCGCGTCTTGGTATTGCCATTGGCGGCATTGCTCTTCTGTTTTTTCTCGCGTTTCTGGGGTTTAGATTGACAAGATTTCTGGGAACTCCTTCTCTGATTTTGCGGGAGCCGCGGGACCAGGCGGTCTATACTCAACCGGTGGTTTTGATAAGAGGCAGAACTGAAAAAGAAAGCAAATTGACAGTGAACGGCCGGGAAATTAAGATTGACGAGACGGGAGAATTCGCCGAGGAGGTTGAGTTGGGGGCGGGAGTTCATACTTTGGAGTTTCTGGTACAAAACCGTTTCGGCAATACATCCAAAGAAGTGAGAAATATTATTATTAGATGAAGTAATCCTAATGTAATCCGAATAAATTCCAATAGGATGTCCCTGTGGGGCAATTGGGATATCATTGGGACGATATTCAATGGTAAAAGAAGAAAAGCTGGATAAAAATAAAGTTCTGGAAGCAACCGTAAAAGAAATCCAAGACAAGTATGGAGAAGGCGCCATCATGATGCTCGGAGTGGTCAGAAAAGTTGATGTGGATACAATCCCCACCGGAGCTTTTTCCTTAGATGTGGCGCTCGGGGTAGGAGGAGTGCCGCGAGGCCGGACTATTGAAATTTTTGGACCGGAGTCAAGCGGCAAAACCACCCTGGCCCTCCATATTATCCGGGAGGCCCAGCGCAAGGGTGGTTTGTGCGCTTTTGTTGACGCCGAACACGCCCTTGATCCGGAATACGCCAAACGTATCGGAGTGAAGGTTAACGACCTCCTGATCAGCCAACCCGATAACGGAGAGCAGGCCTTGGAGATTGTGGAATCTCTGGTGCGATCCAATGTTATGGACGTGATTGTAGTGGACTCGGTGGCGGCCCTAACTCCCCGAGCAGAGATTGAAGGGGAAATGGGCCAACAGCAAATGGGGTCGCAAGCGCGTCTCATGTCGCATGCCCTGCGCAAGCTTACCTCCATTGTTGCCAAGTCCAAGACCGTGGTCATCTTCATAAATCAACTCCGAATGCAGATCGGCATGATGTGGGGCAATCCGGAGACCACTCCCGGAGGGAAAGCGCTTAAATTTTATTCTTCTGTGCGAATTGATGTACGTCGTGCCGCGCAGATTAAGAAAGGAGAGGAGATCATCGGTATTCGGGTAAAAGCCAAAATCGTGAAAAATAAAGTAGCTCCTCCTTTCAAGACCGCGGAATTTGATATTTTTTACAACGAAGGCATCTCTTACGAGGCCGACGTGCTCAATAATGGTCTGAAGTACGGAGTCATCAAAAAGTCAGGAGCGAGTTTGACTTACGATTCCGTGCGCCTGGGACAGGGATTTGATAACGGTAAAATTTATCTTAAAGAGAATCCAAAAGTAAGAGATGAAATAATGAAAAAAATAAGAGAAGTGATGCAGGAAGAAACAGCCAAGAAAGAGTAAAGTTGCGGTTCCCTGACCGCAACTTTACCTGGTGGTGTAGGGAATTAAGGCCAGATACCGGGCTTGTTTGACTGCTTCGGCCAAGCGCCGCTGGTGGCGGGCGCAAAGGCCCGATTTGCGGCGGGGATAAATCTTGGCCTGTGAGGACATAAAACGGCGCAGAAGTTCTGCGTCTTTATAGTCAATCGCGCCTCTATTGGTGGTGCAGAAAAAACACTGCTTGATCTCCTGTGGCTGCATTAGAATGGAATATCTTTAACGTTTATTTCTTCTCCCTCCTCTGAAAGTTCAATTATCGGCGTTGGCGCCTCCGGCGATCCCTGTTCTTCTGCCGGCGTTGGGCCGTCATCGCGCATTCCCATTCCTTTTGGCGGAAGCTGGATGCTCTGGGCAATAATTTCTGTTTTCCAGTGCCGAGCTCCCTGGGGATCTTGCCAGGAGCGGGTCTGCAGGCGGCCTTCTACTAGCACGGAGCTGCCTTTTTTCAGATACTGGCTCACAATTTCCGCCTGCCGCCCCCAGGAGACAATATTGTGGAATTCAGCTTGCTTTTGCTTCTGGCCGGTTCCATCTTTATAAAATCTATTGGTGGCAACTCCAAAAGAACAAACGGCCTGTCCGGAAGGAGTTTGCCGTAATTCCGGGTCTCGGGTCAAATTTCCTAGAATAAATGCTTTGTTGAGATTCATCCCGTTAGAGATTTACTTTTATTTCTACTAAATTTACGAGTTCCCCTTAATAAGTTCTACCTGAATCCGACTAAAGATAGAACCCTATCTCTAACGGGATTCATGCTTTTACTCTACTACTTCCCAAGAATCTCCTCAAGCTTCTTGTCCAGTTCTTCCAGATCAAGCTTCTCTTCCGGCCTTTCTACAGGGACGACAGGGGGTCTCGTTCGGGGAGTAATAATGGGTCGCGGCATAAAGGTTCGCACGGGCTGAATAATTTCCTTCTCGGCAACGATGATATGGCGCAGAAGATTTTCCACGGCTTTCAACGTTTTCTCAAGCGCTCCGATCGCCTCTGGGGCGGCCGTAAAAGTTGTCCATCCAAAATAACCGTTTCTCTCTTTCTTCACCAGAAAGGCAAGTTTTCTTTTCTGCGGGGTTTCCTGATGGCGCACCATGCCGCCAACGTCCTCAATCAATTTGGCAAATTTCCCCGCCCATGTCAAAACTTCCTCCTCCGGAACGGCAGGAGAGAGCAGATAGGCAAGTTCGTATTTTTTTGGTTCGGAAGCCATTGCCGCCAGAATAACATATTCTTTTTTGTCTGACAAGTTTTACTTTTTACAGTATCTATGATATAGTATTTTGGTGGACGGTAACGTCCGGGAAGTTCCAGATCGCCCTTTCTTGCCTTGCCAAACAAGAAAGGGAGGTGATTCGGCTTTATGCCGAAAAGGAGGCAGTCATGGTTAGTTCAAAGCAGACAGCGATCGCAGTCCTTATCGGACTCATGTTCAAGGGCAAGGTCCCGCCCATCATCTGGGACGAGCCCATGATGAGCGAGATTCTGGAGGGGGAATGGGGGCAGTGGCATGGGGATAGGCATGATTTTATGAGCAAGTCCTTCCGCTGCCGGACCTTGGAACGTACGGCCGACTTCATGACCCTTCCGCACTACTGGGTGCGGATGCATCTGCAGGCCCTTCAACATGAAAGCGGGGGCCGCGTTTCCACCCCCCTCTGGCTGGTACAGGAGGTGCAGATTCTCGGTGAGTTGGGGAAGGTGGTGGCGACGACGCTCACTGGCACCGAGATCGGACGGCAGTGCTGGCTGAATGGACGTGCCAGCATCACTCACTTGGTAGAGGAAACCAAGTCTGTCTTCCAGCAGGAGAACTCACCGGTCTGATTCGGCAACACGGCCCTGCGGCCTTCTCAAGCGCAGGGCCACAATTTTTAAATTAAATTTTAAATTCAATTACGTCGCCGTCCTGCACGATATATTCTTTTCCCTCGGTTCGCAGAAACCCAAAATCGCGAGCGCGAGCCCAGGATCCCGCTTCCAGCAATTTTTGCCAATTTATAACCTCCACGCGAATAAATTTTTCTTCAAAGTCAGAATGTATGGCGCGGCCGGCCCGGGGCGCCTTTGAATTTTTAGGAATAGTCCAAGCGCGGGTCTCGTCCTCGCCAGTGGTAAAAAATGTAATCAATTCTAGGGTTTCGTACCCGATTCGTATAAGCTGGTCAAGGCCGCTCTCCGCCGCTCCCAAAGCCGTAAGATATTCCGCTTTCTCCTCCTCGGCAAGGTCGGCAAGTTCTGCCTCAATCTTGGCCGAGATAACTACGTAAGGAGACACTCCGATTTTTCCTCTTAGATCTGGCTCTGGTTTCCATTTTTCTTGAACTTGTTTTTCAGAAACATTTAATACATAGATGATGGGCTTTGCGGTCAGAAACTGCAGCTCTTCATCTATTCTAATGTTCTCAAGAACATTAGAATATAGCCGATTTGCGGACTTTAGTTCCTTGGAAACTTTTTGCAAATGTTCAAATTCTTCCGCCGCTCCTCTCCTTCCGGTTTTTACCTCCTTTTGCAGTGAATCAAAGCGCCGCTGAACCGTTTCCAGATCTTTTAGAATTAGTTCATACTCTAAAACTTCAATATCGTTTATGGGATCTGCTTTACCGGAAACATGAATGACCTCGCTGTCTTCAAAGACGCGGACAACTTCCGCAATGGCGTCAACTTCCCGGATATGGGTCAAAAATTTATTGCCCAGCCCCTCTCCTTCAGCCGCGCCCTTAACCAATCCGGCGATATCCACGAACTCAACTGTAGCCGGGATGACCTTTTTTGAACGGCTCAACAGCGCCAGTTCGTTGAGCCGTTGATCCGGTACCGCCACCACCCCCACATTGGGATCAATCGTGGCAAAAGGATAGTTGGCAATCTCAACCGATTGTTTAGTAAGCGCTTTAAAAAGAGTGGACTTGCCCACATTGGGCAGACCTACAATTCCTATTTTGAGAGACATAGTGATTATGTTACAATAATTTGTATGAAGATCAACCCGACAATTTTTCGTGAGTATGATATCCGCGGAATTGCCGGGGAGAAATTTACTCCTAAAGCAATTGCCGAATACGAAAAATGGTACGGCCCCTTTCCCGGAGTTACCATCACTTTGGAAGCGGCGGAAGCCATCGGCAAAGGTTTTGGCACTTTTATCCGGCGCGAAGGCGGCCGAGAGATTGTGGTGGGGCATGAACTAAGACCATTTGCCGACGAACTCACTGGTGCCTTTATCGCCGGTATCCGGAACACCGGGTGCAATGTTACGGACCTGGGCATTTCCCTTACCCCCATAGTTTACTTCAACTCGGCTTACGGCAAATTTGACGGAGGAGCAAATGTTACCGGGAGCCACAACGTGTATTTCTACAACGGATTCAAGATCATGAAAAAAGACGCTTGGCCGATATTCGGCGCAGCGCTCCAAGAAATGCGCAAAATGATTGAGCGGGAAGACTTCACGCGGGATCAGGAGGGAACTTACCGAAAAATGGACGGCTACGCCGGGTACAAAGAGTACTTCCTTAAGCATATTAAGCTTGCGCGTTCCTTCCGCGTAGTGATTGATTCCGGTAACGGAAGCGCGGGCATGTTTGCCCCGGACCTTTTCCGATCCCTCGGGTGCGAGGTGACAGAACTCTATAGCGAGCCCGATGCAACTTTTCCCAACCATACTCCTGATCCTCACATGCCTCAATATATGGTTGATCTCCAGAAAAAAGTACTGGAGAAGAAAGCCGATCTTGGCATCGCGTTTGACGCCGACGGCGACCGGGTCGGATTTGTGCTGGAAAATGGAGAATTGATTGACTCGGATATGATTATGCTGGTCTTCGCCAAAGACATCCTATCTCGTTTTCCCGGCAGGAAAATCCTTTATACCGTAAAGGGCTCACAGCTCCCGGAAGAACTAGTGCCCGAATATGGAGGCGTGTACTTAATGCACCGCAACGGGCATGCGCCAATCAAAGAAACAATGCGATTGGATAAGGATATAATTTTTGCCGGAGAAGACACGGCTCACTTCTTTTTTGTGGAAAATTACTATAGAATTGACGATGGACTGTGGGCGGCAGGGCGGCTTCTTGAAATTATTGCTAAAAGCAAAGCTCCTTTTTCTTCGCTTTTCCGGGGAATTCCCCGGCGAGTACGCACCCCGGAATTTAAACTTCCATGTCAAGATGAGGAAAAATTCGGGATAGTGCGTAAGATACAAAAGCGCCTTAGCAGCAAATACCCCGCACTTACGCTTGATGGCGTGCGTATCAAAATAAGTCCTACCGGGTGGGGACTGGTGCGGGTCTCCAACACCGCTCCTTATCTTTCGGTAAGAGTTGAAGGCCAATCGGAGGAAGAAGTACTTAAGATAAAAAATATCCTTGCAGATGAGCTGGAGAGGTACGAGGCGATAGGTGATCGGCTGAACCGATCGGCGGTAGCCACTTTAACCGGACGGCTTGGATGGGTGTAACAAAATGAAAACCAATATCATGTATTTATTGCGTTCATGAACATAGAATTTATTATTCTTCTAATAGCCGTCATTGCCGGATTTGCCCGCCTAAAATTAAATTTGGCCAAAAAGCAACTTTTTTAAGCACCAGATCGTTATGACTGTTGAGTTTTACATTCTTATCGCAGTAATTTTAGGCGGGTTTGCCGGACTGTTTTGGTTTTTGGCAAAGAAGCGGGAGCCGGAGAAGCCGCAGGACGCCCTGCTCCTGCTGCAAAATCAAATCAGCCAGATCGTGCGCACTCTTGACGAGCGGCTGAACGAATCCAATAGGATGCTGCAAAGCCAATTCGGAGCAAGCACCAAAATAGTGCAGGAGGTCACGGAAAAGCTTGTGAAATTGGACGAGACCAACCGCCAGGTGGTGAATTTTGCCGACCAATTAAAAAATCTTCAGGATATACTTAAAAATCCCAAACAGCGGGGAATTTTGGGAGAGTATTACCTGGAGACCGTGCTTAAAAATGTTCTTCCGCCGGGATCCTATCAGATGCAGTATCCGTTTTCCGATAAGGTAATAGTGGACGCGGCGGTTTTTGTTGATAAAAGAATCATTCCCATTGATTCAAAGTTCAGTTTGGAGAATTATAACCGCATCCTGGAGGCGCGCGATCCTACGGAAAAGAAGAGATATGAAAGCGCGTTTATTGCCGATCTGAAGACGCGAATTGACGAGACGTCAAAATACGTGAAGCCCGAAGAAAATACTATGGATTTTGCCTTTATGTTTATTCCCTCGGAGGCGGTTTATTACGACTTGCTTATCAATAAAGTGGGGGCGGTGGGGGATGACACCCGAAACCTGATTCACTACGCGGGACAAAAACGGGTTATTATTGTTTCGCCGACTTCATTTCTCGCGTACCTGCAAACTGTTCTGCAAGGGCTTAAAAATCAGAAAATTTCCGAACAAGCGAAAGAGATTATAAAACAGGTGGAGAATTTGGGAAGACATCTTTTGGGGTTTGACGAATATATGCAAAAATTAGGCAAAAATTTGGGGACTACGGTAGGCATGTACAATCACGCCTACAAGGAATTTGGAAAAATTGACAAGGACGTGCTGCGTATTACCGGAGAAAAAATAGGGGTTGATCCGGTCGCGATTTCCGGGCCAAAGGAAGAATAACAATTTTATCTTAACATCGTATGGACGATCGTCTACGGGATGTTAAGATAAAATTACTCTATTGTTTGCATTTTAAAACGTAATGTGTTAATGTTCATTTACTATGGCTGAATTTGCGGTGATTAAAGCCGGGGGTAAACAGTATCTCGTGACCCCCGGACAAAAAGTGAAAGTGGAGAAGTTGAACGCCAAGGAGGACGAAAATTTTTTGTTTGAGGAAGTACTTCTGCTGGAGAACGGAGGAAAAACGGAGATTGGAACCCCGACCGTAAAGGGAGCAAAAGTGGAGGCAAAGGTACTCAAGCAGGGACGAGGAAAAAAAGTAATTGTTTTCAAATATCACGCCAAAACCCGCTACCGCAAAAAGAAAGGCCATCGCCAGCCGTTTACCGAGGTGGAAATTACCAAAATCGCAAGATAATTAAAATCCTCCGAGACCCGGTCTCGGAGGAAATTCATTTTCTGTTGTTCAGCGCGTTTTTAAGCGTCATTTCATCCACATGCTCAAGCTCGGAACCCAGAGAGAGTCCTCGCCCCAGGCGGGAGATTTTTAATTTTGGGTATTGCGTTTTAAGCGGAGCAAGAATCCGCTCAATGTAAAGGGCGGTGGTATCGCCTTCGGTGGTGGGGTTGGTCGCGAGCACCACTTCGCATTCTCCGGCTTTTTCGAGAAGTGTGCGCACGCGCCCATGAAGTTCTTTTAAATGGATTTTCTTGGGAGAGTCAGCATCCAAAGTGGATATAGTTCCGCCGAGAACTTGATAAAGTCCGTGAAAGGCACCGGTCTTTTCTAAATTTTGCATATCTGACTCTTTCTCCACCACTGCTATAGCGGCTGGGTCCCGCCTGGAATCGGCACAAAACGCGCACAGGATGTTTTTGCCGTTAACCTCCATGGAACGGAAACATTGAGAGCAAAAAACAACTTTTTCTCTTACTTCTTTGAGGGCTTCAATCAACTCATCAACTAAGTTTTGCTTAACCCCGTTAGAAGTCCGATTCGCTTGCGAATCGGCAGTCCCGACGTGACGTCGGGACTTACTTCTAACGGGGTTAAGAATAAAAAAAGCAAAGCGGGAGGCCTGTCTTGGCCCGACCCCGGGAAGCTTGGTGAATAATTCAATTAAGTGCTGAATTGATTGGGGATACATCTATAGCGGTTCCTCGTAATGTTTGGCGATTGATCGGAAGGAAGAAGTTTCCTCTTGGAAGTAGAGTTCAATCTTACCGGTGGGACCGTTGCGGTGTTTCTCAATCCGAATCTCGGCAATATTTTTCCGGTCTGTATTTTCGCGAACTTTATCTTCGCGGTAAATAAACATGACGACATCCGCATCCTGCTCAATACTTCCACTTTCGCGAAGATCGGAAAGTTTCGGGATTGCCGAGGGCCGCATTTCTATGCCCCGGGAAAGCTGGGAGATGGCCAGCACCGGAATATTCAATTCTTTGGCCAGGGCTTTGAGCGAGCGGGAGATTTCCGATACTTCCTGCACCCGCGACTCCGGGCGGCCGTAGCCCTTGATCAGCTGGAGATAGTCAACTACCACCAAGTCCAGTTTTTTCTCCGCTTGCAGGCGGCGAGCTTTGGCGCGCAATTCCATAACCGTGGGAGAAGGAGAGTCGTCAAGGAATACGGGTATGCCGGAAAGCTTGGCCATGGCCGATTGCAGCCTGGAAAAGTCGTTGTTTTCACCCTCGGAGCGAAGATGGCCGGTGCGCAGGCGCCACAGATCTACGCCCGCCTCGGCCGCGATCAGGCGATCAATCAACTGCTCGCGAGACATTTCTAAACTAAAGAAACCGACCGGATGGGTCTTATGAGCGGCGTTGCGGGCGATATCCAAAGCCATGGAGGTCTTCCCTAAGCTCGGCCGGGAAGCAAGCACAATGAGGTCGGAACGTTGCAATCCCCCCAGAAGTTGATCAAGATCGGGAAAACCGGTGGTAATTCCGCGCAATGTGTCCCGCTCCCGGTGTATCCGCTCAATCCTCTCCCAGGCCTCTTCCAGAGCATCGCGGATAGCCAGGAATTCCTGGCGCAAAGAATCCTTAGTGATGCTAAAAATTTTCTGCTCCGCCTCGTCCAGCAACTGCTCCACATTCTCGGCTTCATTGTATCCTAGCTCGGCAATATGTCGGGAGGCGTCTATCAAGTCCCGCAAGAGACGTTTTCTGCGCACCATGGAAGCGTAATGCTCCACGTGACTGGCGGTGGGCACGGAGTTTATCAGAGTGGCGAGATAAGAAGACCCGCCGATCTCTTCCAATTTTCCCAGTTCCCGCAGGCGGCTGGTAACGCTCAAAACATCAAGCGGTTCCCGACGGTTAGAAAGATCCAGCATGGCTCCGTAAATGTCCTGATGCACCGGTTTGTAGAAGTCCCTCACGCTCAAATAATCCATCACCCGGTAGATGGCGTCTTTATCAAGCAGCAAAGAGCCGAGAACGGATATTTCAGCTTCTACGTCTTGGGGGGGCTTTCTGGTTGTATCTTGGGCCATAAACTTATGTTCAGCATAGATTTTCAGGAAATCTTTGGCAATAGCAAATCAGAGAGGTTTTACCCTTGGTCCGCGGGGAGTGTCTTCAACCGTATATCCCAGACCTTTTATTTTTTCGCGCACGGCATCGGCATCTTGCCAACGACTTGCTTGACGCAGGTTCTCTCTTTTTTTAACGAGACCCAAGACCTTTGCCGGTATTTTCTCCGGCTTTATTTGCTTCAGTCCCAGGCCAAGGACCCGGTCGAAGTCGTAAAGAAGCCCCAGAAGTTCTTTCGGATCATACCGCCTGGGGTTTTTGTGATAACCGTGAATAATACTCCACATTACCGCTAGGGCCTGCGGCGTGTCGAGGTCGTCACCAATCATACCAGAAAAGTTTTTATAGAAAGCATTCAGGGGTTTTGCTTTCTTTTTCTGATTCTTGGTTGCCTTGAGATTTCTGATGAAGTCCTGTAAACGTTCAAGGGAGTTTTGGCCGGCTTCCAGAGACCCCCAGGTAAAATTCAGCTTGGAGCGGTAATGTGAGGTTAGAACCAGATAGCGAAAGGCAAGTGGATTGAATTTTTTTTTGATAAGTGTCTCCAGAGTAATAAAGTCCTTCCCTGATTTTGCCATTTTGGCATGATCAATGAGTAGGAACTCGCCGTGCATCCAAAAACGCGCCAGCGGCTTAGCGCAGGCTCCCTCTGACTGGGCAATCTCATTGGTATGATGGACGTTGATATGGTCGGCTCCTCCGGTATGGATATCAAATGGCTGCCCAAGATATTTGGCAGATATGGCGGAACATTCAATATGCCAGCCCGGGAAGCCGGTTCCCCAGGGAGAAGGCCAGCGCATAACATGATTGTAAAATCGCCCTACGGTTTTAAACCATAAAGCGAAGTCGTAGGGACTTCTTTTTTCTGAATCCACCACCACTTCTGCTCTTGCTCCGCTAATTTTTTGGCTAAGTTTTTGCTTGGATAGCTTGGTATAATTCTTAAATTTAGAAACATCAAAATAAACTGCCTGTTCGGTCTCGTAGGCCAGCCCCTTTCGGAAAAGATCTTTAATGATTTTTATCTGTTCTTTAATAGCGGAGGTTGCCGGGACCAATCGGTTGGCTTTTTTGATATTTAGACGAGCGACGTCTTTCAAAAATGCGTTCGTATAAAATTTTGCAATATCCCAGACAGAACGCTTTTCGCGTCTAGCACCCTTCTCTAGCTTATCTTCGCCGAGGTCCGCGTCAGAAGTTAGGTGCCCGACATCGGTAATATTCATCACGTGCTTCACCTTGTATCCCGCATACTCAAGAGTTCGGCGCAGTATATCCTCAAATACATAAGTGCGTAAATTTCCGATATGCGCGTAGTTATAAACCGTCGGGCCGCAGGTATATAAACCGACCCCGTCCTTGCGGATGGGTTTAAAAACTTCTTTCTTGCGGGTTAGGGTGTTGTAGAGTTTGAGCATGAATTAGAATACTTCTCCCCGCAGAGAAAATACCACGGTCAGAAACAGAACATAGAGAAGTATCAAAACAACGCCCTCGTTCTTGGAGAGCAGCTGGCCTGATTTCATAAAATTAAGAGAAACCAGAGCGGCAAACACCATGGCAAATCCTGTC
>CAYIFD010000001.1:15081-29601 GCA_964362595.1 uncultured Candidatus Saccharibacteria bacterium | reverse complement strand
GAATATGAATACCTGGCGCAAGCGGTGGGAGGATCCTATATAAATATTTCGCTTACATCCAAAAACCATATCAACCCCTTTGATCTGCCCACCCCCCGGGAGGACGAGTCCCCGGCTGATGTACTGCGCTCAAATATTGTGAACCTGATCGGTCTCTTTCGCATTCTGCTGGGAGGCCTTACTCCTGAAGAAGATGCGATTTTGGACCAAGCCATTACCGAAACATACGCAGCCCGGGACATCATCATGGAAGCGGATTTCTCCAAAATCGTTTCTCCAACGCTCTCGGATCTGGAGCTGGTGCTGGCATCAACGGCCGGAGGGGAGAACCTGGCCATGCGGCTGAAAAAATATACCACCGGCACTTGGGCGGGTTTTCTGAATCAGCCGACTAATATTGAGATGAATAACCGCTTGGTGGTTTTTTCGGTGCGGGATATGGAAGACGAGCTGCGTCCGGTAGGGATTTTTCTAGTCCTTCATTACATCTGGAACACCATCCGCTCCCAGCTCAAAAAACGGCTGCTGATGGTGGACGAGGCCTGGTGGCTTATGAAAAATGATGACGGCGCTTCTTTTCTCTTTGGCATTGCCAAACGTAGCCGCAAATACTATCTGGGCCTGACCACCGTAACCCAGGACGTGGGCGACTTTATCAATTCTCCTTACGGTAAGCCCATCATCACCAACTCCTCCATGCAGATATTGCTTAAACAATCTCCCGTCACCATTGATGCCGTTATGCAAACCTTCAATCTTACCGAAGAAGAAAAATTTCTTTTGCTTGAATCCGAGCGCGGAGAAGGAATATTTTTTGCCGGGCTAAAACATATCGCCATAAAAGTGCTTGCCTCCTATACCGAGGATCAGATCATCACTTCCGACCCAGCGCAGCTTTTGTTAATAAAGAAAGCAAAGGAAGAATACACGAGTAAAAAAGAGTTATAATAGCCGTATGAGAATAATCTTGAGAATAACCATACTATTTATCCTCGCAGCATCAGCGGCTTATGTTGCGCGCGCCCAGTTCATCCCCGATCCTGTCTCGCTGGTTGCGACCCCCTCCTCTCCATCTCCCCGAGAAACGGTCTTGATTGAGGCCTCCACCCCTACTTTTGACCAAGAATCCGCTTTTTTTTCCTGGACGGTAAACGGCAACTTACGGCCGGAATTTTCGGGGCAGGGAAAAAACCAGATTACCCTTACCGCTGGTGAAATCGGATCCACCCTGCAAGTAAATGTTGAGGCGAGCGCCCCGCAGGGCACGGGAGGAACAGCTTCTTTGTCCGTGCGGGTATCCGATCTTGCCCTTACCTGGCTTGCCGAAACCTACACGCCAAAATGGTACAAAGGCAAAGCCCTGCCCGTACAAAATTCGGTAGTCAATATTGTAGCCATACCCCGCTTTGTAATCGGAGGCAGAGAAATTCCTTCCCGGAATCTTATCTATCGCTGGGGGCTGGATGACGAGGACCGAGCGCTTTCCGGAGTGGGCAGCCAGGTTTTTCAGGTCCAAATCTCCATAATGCCGAAGATATCTCATCATATAAGAGTTACTATTGAAGACCCGGGCGGCCAAATTAGAAGAGAGGGGGAATTGTTTATTGTTCCCGTTCGTCCGCGCCTGGCTTTGTACCCCTCTTCTCCCCTGGGCGGGATTGAATTCCGTTCCTCGCCGGCTTTTTACCAGACCGCCACCAGGGGAATTCTTGATTTTCAAGCCGAGCCCTTTTTCTTTCCGGTAAAGTCCAAGAAAGAACTTCCCTTTAGATGGACCGTCGGCGGAGTTGAGGGCAGGGGAACACCCGGGGAAGAAAACCTTTTGTCCATCAACACCGGGGAGCGGCCTGTCCCTTTAATCCCGCTTTCCGTAAGCGTCCAAATTCCCGATTCCGTGATTTCGGCAATATCCAACACTCTAACTCTCCTTCTGCCATGAAAAAGATGTTTGCTTTCATAACAGTCGCGGTTGCCCTCCTGACCCTGGCGTTCTCCGCCGCAGCACAAGAGTCCTGCCGCACTCCTTCGGGCAAGCCCTGCGTTTTGGTGGAGCAGGCCGCAGTCACGCAGGCCCAAGGACTGGAGTTTTTGGGCATAAACTACAGCACCAACATCGGAGATGTTCTGGCCGGCGTTTACCGCTTTGCCTTGGGGCTGGTGGGAATTGCGGCCTTAATAATGTTTGTCTTGGGCGGAGTAACCTATATGACTGCGGCCGACTCACAGGATCGGGTCAAGCAGGGCCAAACATTTATGCGCAACGCCGTATTTGGTCTGGCGCTGGCCCTGCTTTCTTATCTGATTCTTTTCACCATTAATCCGGATATAGTGCAGCGGCTGGAGCTTGATTTGGTTAAAATAAAAGAGGCCAAGATAAGCATTGTTACTTTGCAGGACGAAGAAACCAGAAGAGTGATAAAAGAAAACCTTGCCGTGCAGGCCAAATTGCAGGACCATAAACCGGCCTTTGGAGAAACGGCGCTTTCAAGGAAACATACCGACTTTGGTCTTCTGCCGCTTGCAGAACAAGTACGGATTCAACAGGGATTTCGGAAGGAGTGTGAAAAAATATTAAAAGAGGCGAAAGAAAAATTTCCGGCGGACCTCGGGGGTAAACAGGCCTGGGTGTTGCAGACGACTCCTTACCGTACCCCTGACATAATCTTTACTTGTCACTTTAGATAACTACCCGATAAAGGGGGACGCCAGAGCAATTAAGGACGCAGAAAATACTATGGACGTTACTCGCACTAAACGCGTTATCTATTCTTCCCTAGCGGTAATAGCTTTGGGAGTTGCTACTTTCTTTGTCTACCGCGCTTTTTTCCAGACAGTAGAAGAAGCGGCCAGACCGGAGGAACAGCGCGTAACCGGAAGGGTTCCCGTAACCGGAACGCCGGGAGAAACCGCCGGAGAAGAACTAAAGGAGACCGAACGGCCGGAGATAAGCGGAGAGCCGGAACCAATTCTGGCGGCCTTGGCTGACTTTCCAGTGGTTTCGCTGGCGCTGAATCCGGCCGGAGACAAAGTTCTTTTCTACAAAAAAGACGGCGGAGGACTTTTTACTTCCGACTTTTCCGGCAAAAACCAGGAGAAAATTTCCAACCTAACTATAGTCGGATTAATAGAGGCCTTATGGACAAAAACCGGAGACCGGGCGGCAGTATTTTATCTGGACCGGGATACTTTAAAAGGATTTATTCAAGTGGGTACTTCTTCCGTAACCGCTTTACCTCAAGATATTAAAAGTTTTTCCTGGTCTCCGGATGGAAAGAGTTTAACGTATCTCACTCACCGCGACGCGCGCCTTAATCTAATAATAACCGATTCCTCCGGCAGAAACCCCAAAACCCTATACAGCACCTTGATTCTGGACGCCCAGATTTCCTGGATTACTCCGGATCGGATTGCTTTCCAAACCGCCCCTTCGGGATTGGCGGAGGGATTTCTCTTTACACTTTCACGCTCATCAGGAATACTCGCAAGAACCCTCGGCCCTCTCTTTGGGCTGACCTCACTCTGGTCTCCTGACGGCTCCCGGGTACTGATAGCAAGCACCGATAGCAACGGCCGCAATATTGGTCTTACTCTTCACGACAGTTCCGGAAAAAGTTTATTCAATCTCACCCCCTCCACTCTTCCGGAAAAATGTTTTTGGGCCAAGACCAACGAAATTTACTGCGCGGTTCCCCAAACCATTCTTGTCGGCGCGGTGTGGCCGGACGATTATCTGCGGGGGGAAGTCAACACTTCGGATCGGATAGTTCTTTTTAACTTGGAGAAAAAAACGGTTACGGAAATCCTGTCGTCCGACCTTGACGTTTCCAGTATTGTGGTCTCCAAAAATCAGGACTATCTCTTCTTCATAGACCGAGAAGACGGGATTCCGTGGAGCCTCAAATTGAAATAAATCTCTAAACTCTAATCCCTAAATTCTAAACAAACCCTAAATTCCAATTCCCAAATTCCAAACGACGGCCGTTTTTGAGCTTTGGATTTTGAGATTTGTGATTTGTTTAGAGATTAGGATTTCGGATTTAGGATTTTTTACGGATACGGTTTTATGATGACCCGGCGCTCCGGCTCCTGCCCGATGGATTCGGTGGTGATGTCCGGATATTCGGCAAGCAGCAAATGCACGATTCTCCGCTCAAACGAGGACATCGGCCGCAGGGGCACTTCTTTTTTATACAGCCGAACTTCTTTGGCCGCGGCTTTTACGTCCTGCTTAAGGTCTTCCAATCGCTTTATACGGTATTCGTTGATGTCTACCGTGAATTTCCAGAACTCTCCGTATTTTTTTTGCAGTATTTTTTTAAGTATATATTCAAAAGCAACGAGGTTGTTTCCTCGTTCTCCGATAAGCATGCTTGAAGAAGATACTCTTTCGCTCCAGAGATAGGCATCATCTTGGTTAGAATTTCTCTCCTCCTCTTCGGGTGCTTTGGTCGGCCCCCGTAGGCGGATGGCGATGCGACTGGTAACTCCTTCGTGCGTGTCAACCGACTCTACTTCACCCGCAAATCCCATTTTTTCAAGCAATTCTTGGGTTTCTTTTTTTATTATTTCGGTATCCGCACCCATTTCTTTGTAATAACTTCCTGCACAATACCAAATAAGTTGAGCGCCGTCCAGTAAAGAGTAAGGGCGGCAGGAAGTGTGTAGGACCAGACCAGAATGAGTGCGGGAAAAATATAAAGAGACTGCTTTTGGAAAATAGCGGCAAAGTCCGTTTTTTTGGATTCGGCTGCGAGTTTAGGGGTAGAGAGTTTGATTTGGAAATATTGCGTCACGGCAGCCGCCACCCCAAGCCAAATATTTCCTCGGGAAAGGTCTATAAGCCCGAAAGCCACCGGATTGAGAGCCCCGGGATTTTTTATAAAGGAGTAGAGAAACCGGAGTTGGTCGGGGTCAAAACCCCGTTGAAACACGTGGAATAGGGCAATCAAAATAGGCAGCTGAACTAGCATGATCAAACAGCCCGAAAACGGATTGATCTTGTGTTGAGCGTAAAACTCCATAAGCGCTTTCCCTTGCGCCTCGCGGTTGTTTTTGGTTTCTTCTTGAATCCGCTTGATTTCGGGTTGTAGCTCGCTCAATTTCCTTTGGGCGTTTTGTCCTTTCCAAAGCAGGGGAGTAAGAACTATTCTTATAAGAATAGTTAGAGCAATGATGGCGAATCCCAGGTCCTGCACCGGCAGAGCCGTATAAAACCAAACAAGTCCGTTGAACAACGGACGAAAAAGAAATTCGTTGTAGAGAGAAAGAAATAAATTCAAAACAGTATGTCAGTTGTCATCTTAGTGGATCATATCCTCCCGGATGCAAGGGATTACAGCGAACAATTCTTTTTAGCGATACCACGGCACCGCGGAAAAGTCCATATTGACGGAAAGCGGCAACCGTATATTCTGAACACGAAGGGAAGAAACGGCAGCGCATAGAACCGGATACCAGATTAATTGCTCCGTGGTCCGGAGAAAATGTTTTCTGATACCCTCGCACGAGCATGGAGGCAATACTAGCTGCCTTGGCCTTGAGCAAACGTTTTGCGAAGTTCTTCATAAAATGTTTTTTTAGGCGATGCTATCGCTTCTCTTTTAAGCACCAAAGCGACGTCAACCGGCTCCGGAAAGAACTCTTGATGGCGCCAGACCCACTCTTTTGCCCTTCTTTTGGCCTGATTGCGCAACACCGCCCGTTTTTCTATGGAACGCGAAACAACAAAAGCGAAGCGCGAGTGAGCAAGGTTGTTTCTCTTCACTACTGTCCGGAACAAGCGAGTATCTAACCTGCGCCCCTTGGTAAAAAGGAGTTTAAAGTCATTTTCACTCCGCAAACTATACTCCTTTTTCATACGGCTAGCCGCTTTCTGCCTTTTCCTCTTCTCCTGGATAGCACGCGCCGGCCAGAAGGACGGCGCATCCTCTGCCGGAACCCGTGCTTCCTTTTTCTTTTTTTCTTAGAGGGTTGGTAGGTAATTGACATATTTATATATTAACACTTCTTGCACAGTATTTCCACAAAAGCGATACTGTTGGTACTTGCTTGTCCCTTGTATAATGATTCTGTTGCTTTCTTTTATTCTAACTAAATTATCTCCATCCACGGTGCTATGGAAAAAGACGAACTGTGGCAAGCGGCTCTTGCCAAAATTGAGCTTAATCTCTCGCGTCCCAGCTTCTTGACCTGGTTTCAGGAAACCGGAATCTCCATTATTAACGAGGGTACGGCAGTCGTATTTGTGCCCAACGGCTTTGCCAAGGAGTGGCTTCAGAACAAATATCATAAAACCATTCTGCACGCAATCCGGGAAATTTCTTCAGAGGTAAGAGAGGTTTCCTATGTCATTGGTAAATCGGATGGATTGCGAGTCCCAGGTCTCCTTAAAAACGAGTATGCCAAGCGGAAACGCGCTCCGGACGGCAGTGCTGATAATACTCCTCCCTTGAAAGATCTGGCCGTACACCCGGAAACCAGCCTCAATCCCCGCTATCTCTTCTCCACCTTCGTGGTTGGCTCTTTCAACGAGCTTGCCAATGCTGCTGCCCAGTCGGTGATCCGAAATTTGGGCGCAGGATACAACCCTCTTTTTATTTATGGGGATGTAGGGCTTGGCAAAACCCACCTGATACAAGCCATTGGCAACGAGGTTTTGAAAAACAACCCTGCGCTTAAGGTCCGTTATGTGCCTTCAGAAAAGTACATGGGAGAAATCGTGGACGCGCTTAAGAACCAGGAAATGAATAAACTAAAAGAAAAATATCGTTCGGTGGACCTGCTTATTATGGACGATATCCAATTTATCGCCAGGACCGAGAAGATGCAGGAAGAATTTTTTCATACCTTCAACGCTCTTTACGAAAGAAACAAGCAGATCGTCATCTCCTCTGATCGCCCCCCGCAGGCAATTTCTACTTTGGAGTCGCGTCTCCGCTCTCGTTTTGAAGGAGGCATGATCGCCGATATAGGTCTTCCTGACTATGAGACCCGTCTTACTATCCTCAAGACCAAGATGGAACAGAAGAATTTGGCTGTTCCAGAAGATGTGCTTCTTTTTATCGCTGAAAATATCAAAAATAATATTCGGGAACTGGAGGGCGCTTTAAATCGCATTGTTATGGCTACCAAACTTTCCAACAAACCATTGGATGTGGAGGCCGCCAAGAAGGTTATTGCTGATCACATAACCGCTCCCAAGAAATTTATTTCTGCCAAAAAGATCGTTAAGGCGATCGCGGAATTCTACGATATTGAAGAAAAGGACTTGGTGACCCGTTCTCGCAAAAAGGATTTTGTAAAACCCCGGCAGATCGCCATGTATCTTATGCGCCGAGAGCTGGAGAGTTCCTATCCTTCTATTGGAGAAAGATTCGGTGGCCGAGACCACACTACCGCCATTCATTCCTGTGAAAAAATTGAGCGTGAATTGAGGACAAATCCTGATTTACAGGAGGAAATACAAGCGGTTAAAGACCGAATATATATTGATTAAGAACCGACGGTGCGGTTTTTCCCGAGGTTGTTCTTTTTTATTCCCGTCCTTATCCCCAAGAAATAAGACGATTTACAAAAAGAAAATGTTTTATTTAAAAGAGAATGCGTCTTTTTCCACAAGTAATTCCACTATAATAACTACAATAAGTATTAATTTATATATACTCGCTTCTTTATGAAGTTTTCCTGTGTAAAAGAATATTTAGAAAAAGCTGCGGCCGTAGCCGAGCGTTTTACCGGAAAGAATATAACCTTTCCGATTTTGGCTAATCTGCTTTTGGAGACGGAGGGGAATAATCTGATGGTAACGGCCACCAATCTTGAATACGCTGTCCAAATTATCGTGCCGGGAAAAACCGGGCGCCCAGGAAAAGTCAGCGTGCCGGCTAAAATCCTAAACTCCCTCGTCCAATCCATTCGGGAAGAAAAGGTTGATTTTGAAGAAAAACAAGGAAATCTTTTTGTGCGCACCGACACCAGAGATACGCGCATAAATGGTTTGAATCCGGAGGAATTTCCCATCCTGCCAAAAGTAAAAAAAACGGTTTCTTTTAGAGTAGAGTCCTATCTGCTTAAGCAAGGAATAGAGAAGGTTTTGCCGGCTGTTTCTGCCTCGGAGTTTAAACCGGAACTGGCTGGAGTTTTCTTCAATTTCACTCCCCGGACCCTGCGGTTGGCCGCCACCGACACTTTCCGCTTGGCCGAGAAAACAATTTCGCTTGATGGAAAAGATGGAGAGAGTTTTTCTTTTATTCTGCCCCAGCGGGTGGCTTTGGAACTTGCCAGGGTTCTCCAGGATAAAGAAGAAATTAAAGTAGGCGCTGGAGAGAACCAAGCGTTATTTGAAGCGGATGGAATCAAAATAATCTCCCGGCTGATCGAAGGAAACTTTCCTGAATACGGAGGTATTATTCCCAAGCAGTTTGAGAACACGAGCCACGTAAAAAGAGAAGAATATATACAAGCAATACGCTCGGCCAGCATCTTCTCTTCTAAAATCCAGGAAGTGGTGCTGAAATTTAAAGAAAAGACCTTGGAAATTGCCTCGGCCAACGCCGAGGTGGGTCAACATCATATGACCATACCAGCGGCCTCTGGCGGAAAAGAAATAAGCATTAGTTTCAACTATCGTTATCTTTTGGACGGGCTATCGGCCCTTGACGAAGAAGAACTATTCATGGGAGTAAACAGCGAAAACACTCCTTCGCTTCTACGCAATAAAGAAGACGGCTCTTTTCTCTACGTGCTCATGCCAATTCGCTTGTCGTAAATTCGGACGGAATTCGTCATTCGCTGATTTGCACCTCTTGGCTGGTTGTTTCTTTATTTCCTACCGCATCGTAGGCGGTGATGGCTATTCTCCAGATGCCCGGCTCCAGTTTTTCGCTAAGTTCAAACCGGACGGTCTCGGTTAGGATAGGCGCGGTTTTGGCTTGCACCAATTGGTCATTAATAAATAAGGAAACTTCTTGAAGAGGAAACACCGATTGAACTTTTACAACAACTGCGGTGAGATTGGAGGCGGGAGAAGGAAGAGTAAGCAATAATTTGGGCCTTTTTTGGGGTAGATGCAGGTCGTCATATTCATTAGGGGGCTTTGCGGGGAGAAAACCGGTAGTAGTGAGCCAGCGCTCTATAGCGGCTTGCCAGTTTTTGTACTGGGGATCCTGAAAAGGATCGGGGGGCGGATCGCCCAAGGGGTCTTCGCGTCGGATAAAAGAAAGAATGGTATTTACCGGACCATATCCTCTTTCTTCCACCAATTCGGGAGGAGTATATTCTGTCGCGAGTTTTCCAGAAATCCTGTCTATGCGAAAGTACGGACCCGCTTGATATATTCCCCGCAAAGCCGGCTTGGCAGCAAAAATCGGTTCGGGTGGAGGGAAAAATTCCGGCGGAGTACGTTCAAGCACCCTCTCCATAAAATTATGCCAGACGGGACCCGCCACCATCACTGAAGCCGCGGTTTGATTCATCGCGGAGTTATCGTTGTTCCCCGCCCATACTCCCGCCACAATTGCGGGAGTGTAGCCTATAACCCAGGTGTCCCGATAATCCTGGGTGGTACCGGTCTTGGCGGCTACCTGGCGGTTAGAAAAGTAAAGAGAGCTTTGCGGATTGAATATGGGGATCCGGGCGTTATTGTCAGAGAGGATGGAATTAAGAGTACGAGTTACTTGAGTATCAAGGGCGGGGATAGCTATTTCTTGGCGCTCCTCCAGTACTTGCCCCTGCGAATTTTCCACTTTAAGAATGGGGGTATACGGGCGAAGAACGCCATCAGCGGCAAAAGCCCCGAAAGCCGAGACCATCTCTAAAAGTTTTACTTCGGCTCCGCCCAAAACCAAAGTTAAGCCGAGACGTTCAGGACTATCCAGAGTGGTAATGCCTAGATTCCGGCCGGTCTGGATTGATTCGCCTATGCCGGCAAGATAAAGAAGCTTAACTGAAGGCAAGTTAAGGGATTGCGCAAGGGCTTGACGCAGAGTTACCGGACCCCGGAATCTGCCGTCATAGTTTTGCGGGTGGTAGCAATCCTTGGGATTTATGCCTGGAGGAGCAGAGCCGTCAGCATTGCAGTTAACATTAAATTCAGTAGGCACGTCAAAAAGCACGGTTTCCGGAGTGTACCCTTTCTTTAAAGCAGTAGCGTAAACAAAGGGCTTGAAAGCGGAACCCGGCTGGCGCAGCCGGATAGCTACATTAACATGCGGATCAAATTTGCAGTCTATACCAGGCCGGCAGCCGTCAGGTTTTGGTTGCTCCCAATAGTCGCGCGATCCTACCATAGCGAGGATATCTCCGGTCTTGGGGTCTATGGCTACCAGTGCGGCATTAGCCGCGCCTACAGTTTTCTCGTTTTGTTCAGCGCCTTCTTTGATTACTTTCTCGGCCTCTTCCTGCAACTTCCAATCAAGGGTGGTAATGACTTTAAGCCCCCCCCGTTCTACAAACTCTTCATCATACTTCGCACTAAGATACTCCCGTACGAAGAAAACGAAATGGGGAGCGCGGATAGAACGTTGGGTTGGAGGGACGACGCCCAAAGACGATCTTTTGGTTTGTTCCGCTTCCTCCTTGGAAATAAATCCCTTTTCAGCCAGGCGGTCCAAAATCCAGTTTCGGCGCGAAAGCAATTCGTCTTTTCTTGATCCGTATGGAGAATAATAAGTGGGGGCTTTCGGCAGGGCGGCTAATAAGGCCGCCTCGGCCAAGGTCAGCTCTTTGGCCGGCTTGGCAAAGTAGGTCTTGGCGGCCGACTCCACTCCATAAGCATTGGCGCCGTAAGGAATCTGGTTTAAGTAAAGTTCTAAAATCTCGTCCTTGGCATATCTACGTTCCAGCAAGATCGCCAAAACGGCCTCCTTTATTTTACGCCCGAAAGTGCGCTCGCTCGTAAGGATAGAGTTTTTAACCAGCTGCTGGGTGATAGTGGAACCACCTTGAGTAATGTCGCCACTGGTAATGTTTTTAATAAAAGCGCGCAGTATGCCTCGGCCGTCCAAACCGATATGTTTATAAAAATTGTCGTCTTCGGCCACAATGGTGGCTTGCTCCATTTGGTCAGGTATAGCGGAGAGGGGGATAACCGTGCGTCGCTCCTCACCGTGTATTTCATAAAGGAGAACTTTCCCGGTCCGGTCGTATATTTTGGTTGATTCTGCCACGGTCCGCTCGCTTATGCGCCCGGCGTCCGGAATGGAGCGGGCGAGTGAAAAAGCAAAAACTGTCACTCCGGCGAGGATCAGAAAAACAGCTAAAAAAATAAAAAAGGCGACCCTCCTTTTTCTCCGGTAAACTCTCTTCATCCCGTTAGAGATTTAATTGGCTTAACCCTTGATGAAGGCATCAGCCACCTACGAATACCCAGCAAGTCCCGGATAGAGATTCGGACAGTATCTCTAACGGGATTCATCTTCTATAGCGTATAATAAGTTACTGGAATTTTCCAGCCCGCGATGATACCATGTAAATATGAAGCGGCTCACGTTACAATCAGAAATTTTTACTCGCGGAGTTGAGGATATAATCACCGAAGACGAGCTGAAAAATTTGCTTAAAAGCGGTAAGCCGCTCCGGGTAAAACACGGCATAGACGCTACTGCCCCGGATCTTCACATTGGACACGCGGCCAATCTATGGAAAATAAGAGCCCTGCAGGAAGCGGGGCATAAAGCGGTTATCCTCTTGGGAGATGTGACTACCCAGATCGGAGATCCGACCGGAAGAAACAGGACCCGGCCCGTGTTAACCAAGCAAAAAATCGCCGGAAACATTGTTTCCATAGAAAAGCAAATAAAAAAAATCCTGCTTACTGCTCCGGCCCGATTTGAGCTGCGTAAAAGCTCGGAATGGTACAAAAAGTTGTCTGTTTCAGGTTTTATTAAAATTCTTTCCCTAGTAACGCATGCCCGACTAATAGAGCGGGATATGTTTCGGCAGAGGATAAAGAGGGGGGAAGAAATTTATGAACACGAGATGATCTACCCCGTACTGCAAGGATATGATTCAGTTATGCTCAAGTCCGATCTTACCGTAATCGGCTCGGACCAACTCTTCAATGAGCATATGGGACGAGCTCTGCAGGAAAAATTTGGGCAAAACCCGCAAGTTATCATTACTCTCAAATTATTGCCTGGTCTGGATGGGGGCGGCAAAATGTCAAAATCCTCGGGAAACTATATTGGCCTGAATGACTCACCGTCTGACAAATTCGGCAAAGCCATGCGTCTCCGTGACTCTTTGCTGATTTCCTATCTGGAAGTTTATACCGATGTACCCTTAAGCATAGTGCGCGAGATTGAAAAGGAATTAAGGGCAGGCAAAAACCCGATGGCGGCAAAACTCTTTTTTGCCGAGGCCTTGGTACGTTGCTATCACGGTAAGGAACTGGCCCAAAAAGAAAAAGAATATTTTCTAAAAGTATTTTCTAAAAAGGAGTTTACCCAAGTCCCGTCCGTTTCTCTTGTGCATGGTAATTACCAAGCAGTTGATCTTCTCCTGCGGCTGGGGATGGTTACCTCCAAATCCGAAGCTAGGCGCCTCATTGCCCAGCGAGCCGTGGAGATTAATGAGAAAAAAGTGCTGCAGCCCGGCGAGGAAATAAGGATTTTTAAAGGAACAGTGATCCGGGTAGGCAAACGTAGGTTTGTTCGAGTCCGCTAAACAAAAATGCCCCGACCAAGGGGGGACATTTTTGTTTTAAAGCCAAGTTATAGATCGTCTTCCGTATCTTCTTCTTCGTCGTCTACTTCAACCTCTTCTTCTTCGTCGCCATCCACTTCGTCGTCAAGATTTACGGCAAGGTCGTCGTAAAGGTTAACCATGAAAATAAATTATAAGTATTAGGATTTTCGACCTTTACCCCGTTACAAAATTTACAAGAGCGTCAATCGCCAAACGGGGTTTAAAATGTTTTCTTCTCCTTAAAGCAACAGGTAAGGGCCACACCGATGGCGTCAAACACATCGTCTACGGCCTCAAGATTTTTCGTTTCCGGTAGGGTGAGGCGAACCATCTTTTCAAGCTGTTGCTTATCCGCTCCCCCGTCGCCGGTAACCGCCTTTTTAACCTCTAGGGGAGTATACTCATACACGCTAAGACCCGCAAGGGCAGTTGTCAACAGTATTACTCCCCGGGCCTCGCTTACCGCGCTTGCGGTCTTGACATTTTTGGCAAAAAAAAGGCGCTCTACCGCCACCCTTCCCGGCTGCCAGTAAGCAATCAATTTTTTTAGTTCTAGATGAAGGTCCAGCAGCCAACCAAGGTTATTATCTGAAGTGATTTTAATGAGTCCGCAGTCCTGCAGACACGGTTTATTTTCTACTTCCAGGATGGCGTATCCTATAGTGGTTGTTCCCGGATCTATACCTAAAATAGTCATAGGTTAGTATAAACCTTCTGCACATCCTGGTGATCAGCCAGTTCATCCATAAGAGGGAAAATTTTTTCTTTTTCTTCCGAAGTAATTTCTACCGAGGATTTGGGGCGGTAGTCCTTTTCAAAATTCCAAAGGAGCGAATTCGGGGCAACTAACTTCGCGCCGTGCTTAGCTAGGATTTGCTTTATTTCCGCAAAAGTTCGGTTTTTATTGTCCGTAATGCCCTCAATTAGAATCATGACGCGCCCTCTGGCTAGGCCCGACTGTGGTCGGGCCGCCATTCCGGCCGTCTCTGACTGCCTAGGGACAGAGCCAATGGCCTCATAGAGAAATTCTTGTAACTTCCCTGCTTCTCCCTCGCCTGACGCCCTTTCAATTGCCCGTTCAATATTGTCTTTGGGCAGTCCTTGCTCACGTGCTCGTTCCATAGCGGCTCGCAGACGAGTATTGGCGCCGTGAGAAGATCCTCCCATTCGTACCGCCACCATTATTTCTCTCACCATTTTAGAAAAAAGCTGTCCTTTTTTGGCGTCAGTAATCGCCTTTTTGTGCCGAATTTGGATCCAGCGGGAGTGTCCTGCCATAGATTTTTCTTAATATATAATTTATACCAGTAAGTATCCTTCCTAAAAATGCCCAGAAGTTATCCACACATACCTAAAGCTTTTTCCGACTATCTAACCGCGAAGGTTTTTTTGCAAAGCGGTGGTGTGTTTAAGAATTAGGTCTTTGGCTTCATAGAGATTGGGCACGAATTCAATTCTGAATTCACGCTCACCAGCGGTTTGAATTCGGATTGTACCGAATTTAAGAAAGGTTTCAATGATACCCCTCACTTCTATGGTAACGTCCTGTACATGTTGCAGAGGGATTTCCGCGATGTGGCGGTTGAAAAGACCTCTTTGCTCCACATCTATGATGCGCTCGTTGGTTATTATCCACATGTCCAAATAATAGTCCATCCACATGAGGAAAAGAAAGACGAGCAGAACCATAATATATAGAGCCAGAAGAAAATTAGTAAGCGGCTCCACCAGCTCCATTCCCAGATATCCGGCCAAATACGGCATTAAAGTCAGGACCAGCGGAGGCAGCAGCAAAAAAACAACAAACACAATAACCGTACGAACCATTACAAACCA
>CAYIFD010000001.1:9612-14981 GCA_964362595.1 uncultured Candidatus Saccharibacteria bacterium | reverse complement strand
TTAGGGAATCTTAAATAAGAAGGTAAGAGCAAAAAGCCAGAAGAGGACGGATAGGAACATAAATATAGTGACTATGATCCGCGGAGCCGGGTGCTCCGGCAAGGTATATTGACGGAGATGATAAACAATAGAGCCGGCAAAAAGGCCGTAGAGAGCAGTAAAAGCGACGAAAATGGCAACAGCGGTGGAAAACATTATCCTAGAAGAGTTTTTTGGCCTCCGGTTGCGAGGCCCAAATGCTGGTAGGCGCGCTCGGTAGCCACTCGGCCTCTAGGGGTCCGTTCCAAAAAACCCAGCTGCATTAAATAGGGCTCATAGACCTCTTCAATAGTGTCTACTTCCTCGGAAGAAGCGGCGGCAATAGATCCGAGGCCGACCGGACCTCCGCCAAAGATCTTTATTATAACTTCCAAAATTCTCCGATCCATGGGCTCCAAGCCCCGCTCGTCAACCTCCAGAAGTTCCAGGGTTTTGCGGGCGATGTCAGCATCCACTACTTCGCGGTTGTGCACCGAAGCGTAGTCACGCACCCGTTTAAGCAGACGGTTAGCCACTCGGGGAGTAAAGCGGGAGGAGCGAGCTATTAGGTTTACCGCCTCCGGCCCTATATTAACCCCCAACAGTCGTGAGGAGCGGAGAATAATTTTCTCAATATCTTCCAAAGAATAAAAGTCCAAACGGAAGGTGCCGCCAAATCGGGAACGCAAGGGACTGGAAAGAAGACCGATGCGGGTGGTAGCCGCAATCAACGTGAAAGGAGGAAGCTCAAGTTGAATGGTGCGAGCCGAAGGTCCTTTGCCTATAACAATATCAAGAACCCTGGATTCCATGGCCGGATACAGCACTTCCTCAATCAATTTATTGAGACGGTGCACCTCGTCAATAAAAAGAATATCTCCCGGTATGAGATTGGTGAGGATGGAAGCAAGGTCACCCACTCGTTCAATAGCCGGGCCGGAGGTTACGCGGATATTGGTGTTCATCTCGCGGGCAATAAGATGGGCCAAGCTGGTTTTTCCCAAGCCAGCCGGGCCGGAAAGCAAGATATGTTCCGTGGAATCACTCCGTTTTTTGGCCGCGTCTATAAGAATGCGCAGATTTCTTTTGACTCGGTCTTGTCCGACATACTCTTCCCAATTTTGCGGACGGAGAGTCAAATCCAGGTTTAGCTCTTCGCGCTCCTTTTTGTTTTCCGGATTTCTTGACATAAGACGTTTAATTTGCTATAATAGGGGGACTGGAGGGGAATCCCTCTATTTTTCATTAAGTAGGTCTCCTTGGGCCGTGGGCAATTAAGGTGGCGATTCTCTCTGCCTTAATGGGGATTTTAAAATCAGGGTGCGCTGGTTCTAGTTCCTAGCTGCTGGTTCATTCCTGGAGAAAATCCTAACCTCCGTGTTCCCAAACCGGAGTAATTGCCCACGGCCCAAGGAGGCAATTTAGTTACCTATCACCCTTTCCAGTTCCGCGAAGTCCGTAATACCTTGAAGCGCCTTAAGGAGGCCGTCTTGGCGCATGGTCAGCTGGCCTTGCCGGGCGGCTTCTTTTTGTAATTCGTATTCTGAAGGAGACCGCAGAACCAGCCGCTCTACCTCCGTATTTATCAGAATGATCTCAAACACACCCGTCCTTCCTTTGTAGCCGGTATGATTGCAGACCGGGCATCCTTTTTCTGCGGCCCGGAAAATCATCCAACTCTTGGCCGGAGGAAGGAATATATTTTTGGGAAAAGAAGAAAGTTCGGTATCAATTCTCTTTTTTTCCGCTTCTTTTATTTTTACTTCTTTTCGGCACGTTTCGCATAATTTGCGTACGAGCCGCTGGGCCATGGCAATGTTGAGGGCCGGAGCGATACTTGCGGGCTTTACCCCCAAGTTTATCAGGCGGGGAATGGCGCCGGCCGCGTTGTTGGTGTGCAGGGTGGAAAAGACCAGGTGTCCGGTAAGAGCCGCGTTCATGGCGGTCTCGGCCGTTTCAAAATCCCTGATTTCTCCCACCAAAATGACATCCGGATCTTGCCGAACAATGGCGCGCAACCCGTTGGTAAAGTCATATCCCCTTTCCGCGTCCACTTGGGTCTGCTCAACTCCTTCCAGGTGGTACTCAATCGGATCTTCCAAGGTAATTATTTTTATTTTCGAGGAGTGGATTTTACGCAAAAAAGCGTAAAGCACGGTAGTTTTTCCGGAACCAGTAGGACCGGTGGTAAGAATCATGCCGTTGGGTTTTCTAAGCTCGTCCTCCATGGTTTTAATAACCAAGGGATGCAGACCGAGTCCCTCAAAAGGGAGGTTGATGGATTTAGGATTTAAAACGCGCAGGACTATACTTTCTCCTTCCGGCCCCGGAAGGGTTGAGGTGCGTACTTCAGTGTCTCCGGCTTGGGTTTGTATAGTAAATCTTCCGTCCTGCCCCTTGTCGCGGACATTGAGCTTAAGTTCCGAGATAAGTTTGATGCGGGAAAGAAGAAGCGAATAAAGGTTTTTAGGGAGAAAAGAAACGTCGTGAAGCACTCCGTCCAAGCGAAAGCGAAGCCGCACCCGTTCCTGCTGGGGTTCAATATGGATATCAGAAGCATCGGTAGCTAAGGCGCCTGCCAGAATAATTTCCAAGGCCTCGGTTGTTCTTCCATGGAAGCTTTTTTCAACCCGGTCTTTAATCTCCTCAAGATTAGTAATCTCCTTTTGCAGGGTCCGGATCTTTTCCTGGGAAACCAGGATCGTCCCCGCTCCCATCTCGTGCTCCTTGGGAATCTTTTTATAATAGCTCCAGGCATGCTCCAGACTGCTGGCCGAGACCAGGTAGAGATCGTAGGTATAGCTGTTTTTTTCAAGTTCTTTAAGTATGGCGACCGTGGTTTCGCTTTCCGGATTGCGGATGGCGGCCTTAAGCCCTTTGCCGCTTATCTGAAAGACAGCAAGCATCCCGGCTCGGGCCTGCTCCTCGGGAATGATTTTGATTGCGTCAATTTCAACGGGAAACTTGGAGATATCCGCGTAAGGAAGCCCGTATTTTTGGGCAAGCATAATAACGTTTTTCTCTTCTTCTTTGTGGCGCAGCAACTCAAATCGGCGTTGGGTTTTTTTCTCTTTAAAGTCGGAAGCCATTGCCTCCATTGTATTTCAAAGAACTCCTTCAAGCAACGAAGTCAGAATTTCTTCCGCTTCCCGAAATGATCCAAAGGGCGCTGAAATCGCGAGGTTGGAACTTTGAAGTTTTCCCACGCCTCGTTCGGCAATGGTTTCCAATGTCCTTTGTTCTCCGGCTAAAGTTACTCTGACCATATCGTCCTCGGGGTTTTGCCACAGGAGAGCGGCAACCGTTCGGGGAGAAAATTCCTTGTCAATATGGCTCATGACTTGCTGGATATCGTCCGGAGTTCTTCCGGTTTTTTCAAAGTCCTCGGAGGTTAGGAACGACCAAAGCACCCCTTTTTCCAAACGAGAACGTACCGAAGCCCGGCCCAAGAGCTGGACTAAATTTGGGGACTTTGCTTCGCGAGCCAGCTCCTGCGCTCTGGCAAATTCCGCCCCAAGGCGCATAACCTCGGAAGATACCATAAGGGTATCAGCGCCGGTGCGGGAGGTGAAGTGATTGGTTTCCCGGAGGATAGCCGCCAGTATCAGTGTGGCCGAGGATTTAGGCAGCGGGTCCTGGCTTAGAGAGGTGATAAGGTCGTAAGCAATTTCCGCCAGCGAGGACTTTTCGGGACTGACCAGATTTACTTCTCCGTAACTTTTGTTTTCCGCCGATACATCAATGTTTAAAATAGGAGTATCGCTCAAAAACTGGGGGGTTAATCCGGGCAAGGACTCAATATCCGCTACTCCCAAGGATAGAGCTCCATCGCAAAGCATTTTTCCTTCTTTAAAGGATACGGCCTCCGAGGAGATAAAGTTTTCTTTCGGGGAGAAGATGATGTCAATTCTGCCCTCGGTTTTTTCATAGCGCAGCTGGGATACTGGTGTGGAAGAGGTGTCCAAAGAAATAATAAATTCTTTTGGCAGAGTAGGGGATACGGTGAGTTTGGCAAAAAGTTCCGGCTGGGTAATATGTTCTCGGGCAATCGGAGAAAGCAGACCAATCCTTGTGCCTCGTCCCTCCAAGGTAAAAATAATGGCTTCGGCCGCGGCAAGAGCGTCCAGATTCGGCTGCGGAGGCAGAATAAGAACCAGGTGGTTTGCTTTTTCCAAAAATTCAATCGCTTTGGCGGTATCCATGGTGTTAGTTATATGTCTCAATTATTCGTAGCGCGCCAAGACGGTTGCGTCAAGAGAAAATTTTGCCCTTGCTTTTTTCTTTGTTTTGATGTATAATTGCAGTACACTGAAACTGACGAAAGGGAGGGAGATACCCGATGGAGATCTTTATCAATTTGTCCGCCATCGCCCTCGTCGTTGCCGGCCTCGCTTTCATATTCGCGGGACCGCAGGGAGCGGCCCGTGTTCTCGGAAGTCCGTTCGCCCTCTTCGGCTGGCTCATGCGGGGAATCCTCTCCGCAGTGGGCCGTGGCCTCTCGCGAGTCATCGCCGACTCGCACCGCTACTTCTACCGGAGGTGGCCGGGCCGCACGATAGGGTTCTACTTTACCGTTGCGGCTCTTCTCATCCTGCTGCTGACTGCCGGGTGCACCGCTTCCCTGGATTTCCGCTTCCAGGTGGAGCGGACCTCCCAGGGAAGCAGAACTCCATCGGATGTAAAGGTGGAGAAGCCGGAGTTCTTCTCCAGCCAGACGATCACCTTGGGCCAGGGCGTCTGGCAAAGCGGCGGCGTCAGCGGCACCTTCCGGGGGTGGGGACAAAGGTCCGATGGCAAGGTGGAACCTGTCAACAAGAGGGTCCCGTGAAGGTACTCCGAAAGGAGAAAACAAGCGGCTCGGACAAAATGTCCGGCCGCTTAAATTTTATCGGAATTATCGGAAGTCCGACTTCCTATAATTAGGTCGAAATTTTAACGAGAATGGGGTATTCTATGTCTATGCCAGAAGGGAGAAAACGGATAGAAATAGTATCCAAAAGCGCGAAAAAAACCCAAAAAGTTGCCGGACTGCTAGCCACAGAGATGAAGACGTTGCATGGGAAAAAAGCGGTCGTAGTGGCCCTTACCGGGGACCTTGGTTCCGGCAAGACCACTTTTACCCAAGGATTTGCCGAAGCCCTTGGTGTCAAAGAAAAGGTCCTGAGCCCCACTTTTGTTTTAATGAAAATTTATAGAGTCAGATGTCAAAGATCAAGTGTCAAATGTTACCTTAAACATTTAATCCACATAGATTGTTATCGCATAGATTCTCCCAGAGAAATTGAACACCTTGGACTTAAGAAAGTTTTTAAAGACAAAGATGCGATTATTTTGATTGAGTGGGCCGACCG
>CAYIFD010000001.1:0-9512 GCA_964362595.1 uncultured Candidatus Saccharibacteria bacterium | reverse complement strand
CATGCCATAATTCATCGCTCCTATCACGCCCTGCCTTCTTTAACTACTCCGGCCGGAGAGCCGATAAACGCAGTGTATGGATTTGCGACGATCTTGCTGCGCATTTTACGTGAGCTAAAGCCCGATTTCATCGCCGCCGCTTTTGATCTGCCAGGACCCACCTTCAGGCATATTGCCTATGAACGTTACAAGGCGCATCGTCCGGAAACCCCCCGTGATCTTAGTAGCCAATTTGCCAAAACCGAAATGCTGCTAGCCGCTTTTGGCATTCAGGTTTTCAAGGAGGCGGGCTACGAAGCCGATGATATCATCGCCACCGTAGCCAAAAAACTTGAAAAAGAGAAGAATCTCGAAGTTATCGTGGTGACGGGAGATCTTGATGCCTTGCAGTTGGTGGGGCCGGGGCTAAAGATCTACACTATGAAAAAAGGAGTTTCTGAAACCGTGATCTATGACGAGCAGGTGGTAAAGGATCGCTATGGTCTTAAACCCAAGCAATTGGTTGATTTCAAAGGGCTAAGAGGCGACCCTTCAGATAACATCCCCGGGGTAAAAGGAATCGGTGAGAAGACGGCGGCTGAACTTATCCGCAATTTCGGAACTATTGAGGGGGTGTATAAAGCTCTCCCGAGAGGAGATAAGAAAATTTCGGCATCTTTGGCGGATAAATTGAGGGCTGGCGAGGAGGAAGCAAAAATCTCCAAAGAGCTTGCCCGGATGAACACAAAAGTTTCGCTCAAGTTCAATCTGGAAGACATCCGGTGGTTAGATGGAAGCCGCACTCAAGAAATCAAGGAACTTTTCTGGAAGTTCGGTTTCTTTAGTTTGATAAAGCGGATTGAAAACGGCATTGATGTTTCGCTCAAGGCAGAAAAAAAGCAGCCCCGGCAAGTTGTTTTGCCGACCGAGATCCCAAAACCAACGTTTGTTCTTCGCCTTCCCAAAACCTGGAAGGAGGCGGATATTTCCACCAACAAATACTTGGGACTTATTCTCTTTGCAGGAGATTTATATTTAATTCTCCAAGGAGAGAATTTGGCAATAGGGTTGGATAAAAAGCTGCTTGCCGAATACGGAGCAAAGAAGTTTTTAGAAGAAAATCAATTTTTTGTGTACAATGGAAAGGCGCTTATCCGTTTCCTCCGAACTTTTGATATTGAACTTAGAGAGATTCAGTTT
Organism: uncultured Candidatus Saccharibacteria bacterium; assembly: GCA_964362595.1. Classification (GTDB taxonomy): domain Bacteria; phylum Patescibacteriota; class Minisyncoccia; order Sungbacterales; family HO2-52-23; genus CAYPPK01. The sequence goes on along the minus strand of CAYIFD010000001.1, from coordinate 8,333 downwards.
GATACTCTCCTGGCGGCCTATCTGGTAAATTCTTTTAGCAGAGATTTTTCTTATCCGGCTATTCTTTCCAGGGAATTGGCTCGCGCCGCTTCTGCGGATCCTCGCGATGAATTTATTCACTTCTTTGAAATTGTAAAAATCTTGAAGGGAAGGCTTGTGACCGAAGGAGCAGAGAAAATTTTTAAGGAAATTGAACTGCCGCTTACGAGAATTCTAGCCGACATGGAGGAGCAAGGCATACTTATTAACCGGGAGTTTTTTGCGGGTCTAGGCAAAAAAGTAGACGGGATGATCGCGAAATTAACCAAGGAAATTCACGAATTAGCCGGAGAAGAATTTAACCTTAATTCTCCCCGCCAACTCTCGGCTATCCTCTTTGAAAAGATTGGGTTAAAAACTTATGGTTTGCGCAAGACCGATAAGGGAGGAGTTACATCTACCCGGGAATCCGAGCTCGAAAAACTGAAAGGTGAACATCCGCTTGTCGGAAAAATTCTGGAATATCGGGAACTTATTAAACTTAAAAGTACCTATATAGATGTATTGCCGGGTCTGGCTCATCCGAAAACGGGCCGGCTGAATACGACTTTTAACCAGACCGGAACGGTAACCGGCCGGCTGTCCTCGTCCGATCCGAATTTACAGAATATCCCGATTATGTCCGAAATCGGCCGCGAAATCCGCAAGGCCTTTGTGGCCGAAAGCGGATTTTTACTTGCCTCTTTTGATTATTCCCAGATTGAACTGCGCGTTGCCGCTCATATGGCCGACGACCAAAAGATGATAGAGACGTTTAGGCATGACTTAGATATACACAGGATGACGGCGGCCGAGATCTATAATATGCCGCTGGATAAAGTTACTCCGGATTTCCGCCGGGCAGCCAAGACCCTTAACTTCGGGGTGCTTTACGGCATGGGACCCAGGGCTTTTGCGGAAAGCACGGGCTTTTCGCGGGAAGAGGCAAAGAAGTTCATTGACGAGTATTTTCGGGACTTTTCCGGTATCCGAGAGTACATCATCCGAACCAAGCAATTCGCGGAGGAGAAAGGATACGTGGAAACCCTCTTCGGCCGTCGGCGATATATTCCCGAGATTCGTTCCCCGAATTGGCAGCTAAGGCGCGAGGCCGAGCGTATGGCGGTTAACGCTCCGATTCAAGGGTCAGCGGCCGACCTCGTAAAGATAGCCATGATCAGAATTGACCAGTGGCTCAAAAAGAAGAAATTGGGAGGATCGGTCCGAATGCTCCTACAGGTGCATGATGAGCTTATTTTTGAAATCAAGAAGGATACCATAAAGGATGTTATTCCTGCCGTAAAGGACATTATGGAGAACGTTGCGGAACTCAAAGTGCCGCTGGTGGTGGACGTGAAGGCGGGGCCAAATTGGGGGGAGCAGGAACTAATTTATGCCGGAACTTCCCGAAATTGAAACAATTGTCCGTCATCTGCAAAAGCGAATCCGCGGAAAGCGGATTATTGGTTTTGCATCCGATACTCCGCGGATTTTTCGAGACCACAAAAGTTTTGGAGAAGTAAAAAAACAAGTGGTCGGCAAAAAGATAAAATCCGTTGAGCGAATAGGTAAGAACATAATTTTTCGTTTGACCGGCGGAATATGTCTGGTGATCCATTTGATGATGACTGGAAAAATTTTAATCAATCCGAAGGACTCGGAAAAGCACATAAGATTTAGCCTGCGGCTTTCCGGAGGAATAAATTTAGTCCTTAGTGACATTAGAAAATTCGGGAGATGCCGGATAGTTGAAGATCCAAAAATACTTGGAGGGGAAGACGCCCTAAATATAAAGTTTGAAAGATTTAAGAGTTTAGTCCAGTCGCGGAAGAAAATTTTAAAAAATTTTCTTCTGGATCAGAGTGTGATTGCCGGTATTGGCAATATTTATGGCGATGAAATTTTGTGGCAGGCGGGAATCCACCCCCTGCGGAAAACTAATCATTTAAAAGAAAACGAGGTGAAAAGTTTATACTGGGCGATAAAAAAAGTTTTGGCTCTGGCCGTAAAAAAAGGAGGCACTAGCTCCCATGACTATAGAAAACCGGACGGAACAAAAGGCGGCTACTATAAAATCCGCCGGGTGTACCAAAGAACGGGAGAGGAGTGCAAACGGGATGGAGTAATCATAAAGCGCATGATGCTGGCGGGCAGGGCCACTCATTTTTGCCCAAAACACCAATGCTGAATTTGCGTGAAAGCGGCGATAGATACGGAGGCCTTGTTGCCGGATGAAGCAAATAATGATACAATTACAAGCACAAAAGTTTCCGCACTGTAATCTAGTTTAAGTGTTTAAGTCCATCCGTGATTTATTTACTCTACGGCTCGGATACCCAAAAAAGCCGAAACAAACTAGACGAAGTCGTTGCCGAGTTCCGCAAGAAAAACGGAGGCGATTTGAATATTCATCATTTTGACGCGGAGGAAGAAGAAACAGGGAAAATTAAAAGCGCTCTGGAAACCAGATCGCTATTCGCCTCTAAAAAATTGGCCGTGATAAAATACGCAACTCAAGCACCGGAAAGAGAAATGCTTTATTCGGTTCTGGAAAAATTTAAAAATGACCAGAGCAGCATAATATTCCTTTGGGAGCGAGGACTTGGCAAAGAGCAGCTAGCCGAAATGCGTCCTTACTGCGATAAAACGCAGGAGTTTAAAAAAGGTGAACCGGCGGCGCCGGAAATCAAGATTTTCCGTTTAGGAGATAACTTCTTTTCCTCTTCTCGTGAAGGCCTTCGTTCACTTCTGCAATTGCTCAATCAAGGCCATGATGAGATGAATATTTTCTCCTATCTAGCTAACCACGCCCGTTCTCTGCTTACCATAAAGGCCTATGCTGAACGTAATCAACCTCTTCCTTCCTCGGCAGGCATCCATCCGTATGTTGCCCAAAAGGCTGCTGCCATAGTTCGTCCGCATACTACCTTCTCTCTTACCACTATATTTAAGCGATTTTTTCAGGAGGACGCGAAAATAAAAACAGGACTCTCCAAACCCAGAGAGTCCCTGTTTCGTTTGCTGCTTTCGCGAAAGTAGCTTCTATTTGCTTGCTGCCAGTTTGGTAAGGCGCGATTTTAATCTCGCGGCCTTATTTTTCTTGATCACATTGGTCTTGACTGCTTTGTCCAACGCTTTATAGAGTTTAGGAAGGAGAGCAACGGCGGCCTGCTTCTTTCCAGAATTTACGGATTTTTTGATTTCTTTAATCAGGTCATTATAAACCCTTTTTTTCTGGAGGTTGCGGACTCGTCTTCGCGATGATTGACGCAGCGCTTTTTTGGCTGATTTGGTGATTGGCATAGACCGAAGTCTAGCGGGAAGCCAGAGAAATGTCAATAGTCATTTTTGTCATAGATTATATGTTTATTTTCTAAGAGATTTTATTCGGTCCCTGATTTTGGCGGCTCGTTCAAAATCTAATTCTTTTACGGCCTTGCGCATCTCGTGTTCCAAGGACTGAATGATTTTTTTGGCGGGTCCCTCCGGAAGCGGCAGGTCTTCTTCTGTTCTTGCCTCCTCAAAGATATAGCGGCGTATCTCTTTCTTAATATGTTCGGGAGTGATGTCATGTATTCTATTATATTCCTCTTGGATTTTGCGGCGGCGGTTTGTCTCCCTGATTGCGGCTTTTATGGAGCCGGTTTTTGTATCGGCATACATGACCACCCTTCCTTCGGTGTGGCGAGACGCTCGGCCAATAATCTGCAGAAGAGTAGTTTCATTTCGCAAAAAACCTTCTTTGTCCGCGTCCAAAATGGCGATAAAAGATACCTCGGGAAGATCCAATCCTTCCCGCAAGAGATTAATGCCTACAATCACGTCATATTCTCCCAGACGCAATTTTTTTAGCGTCTCCGGTCGTTCCAGGGTCTTTACTTCCGAGTGCAAATAATGGGCCTTGATGCCCGCTTCAGCCAGATATTCGGCAATATCTTCGGCCAAGCGCTTGGTAAGAGCAAGCACCAGCGCCCGCTCGTTTCTTGCCACTCGGCTTTTGATTTCCGTAATCACATCTTGCACCTGGTTTTGGGTGGAGCGAACTTCAATTTCCGGATCAAGAATGCCGGTCGGCCGGATGAGTTGTTCAATTACACAAGGGTTGGGGGTATCAAGACAATTTTTTTTGCTCAACTCAAGTTCATATAAAGCGGGAGTGGCCGAAACATAAATCACTTGATTTGTTTTTTGGTTAAATTCCGCAAAAGTCAGAGGCCGGTTGTCCACGGCCGAAGGCAAACGGAAGCCGTAATTCACCAACGTGTCTTTGCGAGCTTTGTCGCCATGATACATGCCTCTTAGCTGGGGAACCGTAGCGTGAGATTCGTCTATAAAACAGAGCCACCCAGAAATATTATTGGAAGTCGGACTTCCACTTCCAGAATGTGCGTAGTTGAAATAGTCAATCAAAGTATGCGGTGGACTGCCCGGCTCGCGGAAATCCAGCTGGCGTGAATAGTTTTCAATGCCATTCACGTAGCCGGTGCGGACGAACATTTCCAGGTCAAACTCGGTTCGTTGCTTAAGTCGGGCTGCTTCCAATATCTTTCCTTGTTGTTTTAGTTCCCGCAAACGTTCTTTTAGCTCTTGGCGAACATTAAGTATGGCTAAATCCAACTTTTCCTTAGGAGTTACAAAGTGTTTTGCCGGATAAATCCGGCATTCGCGAATTGACACTAATGACTCACGAATTTCACGAATGCCCGTGGTGAGCTTGGTTGAACCATTCGCGCGCTTAGTGGTAGATTTGTGTATATTCGCGATTTTCCCCGCCTGTATTTCCACGGAGATTTTTTCTCCACCCGACGGCAGATATATCTCCACAACGTTCTCGCGGGTACGGAAGTGACCCTGCCTGGGGTCAAGAGGATTGCGCACGTATTGCAACAATATGAGCTGACCCAAGAGAGTTTTTTGGCTGATTGGCTGTCCTAAGCGCAGGGCGATAGAGATCTTTTCGTATTCTTCCGGGTTGCCAATGCCATAAATACAGGAAACCGAGGCGACGATAATCACATCTTTGCGGGTGAGAAGTGAGGCGGTGGAAGCATGACGCAGGGCGTCAATCATCTCATTGATCTTTGCATCCTTTTCTATATAAGTATCTGTCCGGGGAATATAGGCCTCGGGCTGGTAATAATCGTAGTAGGAGACAAAATAATGCACGGCCGCTTCCGGGAAAAACTCCTTGAATTCCTGATAAAGTTGAGCGGCCAGAGTTTTATTGTGGGAAATTACCAACGTGGGTTTCCCAACCTTGGTGATGACGTTAGCCGTAGTGAAGGTTTTACCGGATCCGGTAACTCCAAGCAGGGTTTGGGACTTAATTCCCGCAGCCAAATTTTCCGCGAGTTTTTGGATTGCGGCCGGTTGATCCCCGGTAGGATGAAAGTTGGCTCGGAGTTTAAAAAGAGATTTCATTGTCTGGGGGAAATGAATTATGATAGAATCATATGCTTGCTTCCCTGGAGGGCCAGATTCAGCTAAAAGCGGAAAAATTTGTGGTGATAAACGCCGGAGGGGTCGGGTACAAAGTTTTTGTTGGCCCGGAAACGCTACAAAGTATGCCAGAAAAAGATGATAATGTCAAAATTTGGACTCACCAATATGTGCGAGAAAATTCCCTGGAACTTTACGGCTTTCTTCATTACGCCGAACTTGAACTTTTTGAGACATTAATAGAGATCTCCGGTATTGGGCCCAAAGGCGCGCTCGGTATTCTGGCGATAGCGCCCGTGGATACATTAAAAAAAGCGATCGCCTCGGGAGATATCTCTTATCTTACGCGGGTATCGGGCGTGGGGAAAAAAACCGCCGAGAAGATTGTGCTGGAGCTTCGGGAAAAATTAGCAGGAAAAGGAGTTACGGTTGAGGCACCCGAACTGCGCGAGGAAGCTGACGCGCTAGAGGCATTGATGGCGCTTGGCTACAGCCAGCGGGAGGCGCGGGAGGCGCTGAATCGCGTTGCAGGCGAAACCGGGAATGCCGCCGAGCGAGTTAAGGAAGCACTGAAACGTTTGGGCGGAAATAAAAAATGAAGCTGCCTGTACATTCTTTTTTACAATCCTCCGAATGGGAGAGGATTCAACACATTTACGGACGAAAAACCTGGCGGGTTTTTGATGTACTCATTATCCGACACGATCTTCCGGGCGGATTCAACTATTTGTATTGTCCCCGGCCCAGGTTAGTTACTGACAGCTGGTTACTGGCAGTAAGAGAAATAGCCAAAGCGGAGCAATCAATTTTTCTTAAAATTGAACCTGCCGAAGAAATACCCGCCGGCGAATTTAAAAATTTTAACTTTAAGGTCTCAAAATCTCTGCAGTCGCCCCAGACCCTGCTTTTGGACTTAGCCAAGCAGGAAGAAGAAATGCTTTCTGGGATGCACGAAAAAACACGCTATAATATACGTTTGGCGGAAAGAAAGGATGTGCAAGTGAAAAAAGGGGATACTTTTAAGATTTTTTGGAATATGCTGCAGGAGACGGCAAGACGCGATGGATTTCATATCCACCCGGAGGATTATTATGAAAAGCTTATGGCTGTAAAAACGGAAAATTTTTCCAACGAATTATTTTTTGCCAAGCAAGAAGGGGATTTTTTGGCCGCCGCCATGGTGAATTTATACCGTCCCTCCAAAACCGCGACCTATTTGCACGGCGCCTCTTCTTCTCAACGCCGGGAAGTTATGGCTCCGTATCTCCTGCATTGGCGGATAATACAAGAACTTAAACGTCAGAATTTTCGCGACTATGATTTAGGCGGAATTGACCAAGTGAAATGGCCGGGGGTGACCAGATTCAAGAGAGGATTTGGCGGAGAAACCGTAGAGTTCCCGGCCGCGGTTGATCTGACATTCAAACCTCACCTCCATTATTTGTTTAGATTCGTAAATTTTTTGCGAGCCAAAATATGAATTTACTCTTCACGATAAAAAAGCTGATCCCTCCAAAGGTTTACCTGACTTTACAGTCGCCTTACCACTTCTTGCTCGCTTTTCTTGCCGCCCTCTTTTACCGGTTTCCTTCTCGGCGGCTAATAGTTATCGGAGTTACCGGGACCAAGGGCAAAACTACCGTAGTGGAACTGCTGCATACAGTGCTAGCTGCTGGCCAGAAAACTGCTTCGCTTTCCTCGCTTCGCTTCAAAATAGGAGAAAAGGAACTCCCCAATGATCTTAAGATGACTATGCCGGGAAGATTTTTTACGCAGAAATTTCTGCGCCAGTCCTTACAGGCGGGATGCAAATACGCGGTAGTTGAGGTAACTTCGGAGGGGATCAAGCAATTCCGGCACCGCTTTATCCGTTTTGATTTGGCGGTGATGACAAATATTGCGCCCGAGCACCTGGAGGCGCACGGCGGTTTTGAACCGTATCTGCGGGCCAAGCTTGATCTTTTTTGGCGTCTGCCCAAAGAGGGAACGGCGGTGATAAATCGTAACGACCCGCAAGCGGATCGTTTTGCCGCTGCCACCGGGGCGCGCCAAGCGTTCTATGGAAAAGAAGGTATTGCTGTTTTGGGGAAATTTTTTGAAATTAAAAATTTGGAATTGGGCCACAGCGTCTCCTTTGACCTTAGTAGTCATCCGGTTGTCTCTCCTCTTTTCGGGGAGTTCAACTTCTATAATATCTTGGCCGCGCTTACTGTAGGATTGGCGCTGCACATTCCTCTTGCCAAAATGACGGAGGCGGTGGCAAAAGTGTCCGGAATTGCCGGTAGAATGGAGTTTATACCCGGCAAAGGGTTTACCGTAGTGGTGGATTATGCCCATACTCCGGATTCTTTGAAAGCGGTTTATTCTTGTTTGAAGGTCCTAAGCCCTAAATTAATCTGCGTTTTGGGAGCGGCAGGCGGAGGAAGAGATAAGTGGAAGCGGCCGGAAATGGGCAGGATCGCGGCGGAATTCTGCCAAGAGGTGGTGCTTACCAATGAGGATCCTTACGATGAGGACCCGCAGGAAATTATGGAGGAGATGGCTTCAGGAATTCTTCAGAAAACTCCGGTTACAAATATTTTGGACCGAAAAGAAGCGATTCGCCGCGCGTTGCAACTGGCGCAAGCCGGTGATACAGTGGTGATTACCGGAAAGGGTGCGGAACTATGGATGATGGGGCCGCGGGGGACGAAAATTCCATGGGATGATCGGGCGCTGGTGCGGGAGGAGCTAACGATGATTTATGCCACCGAAAAATTTTGAAATTTTTGAGGAGGAAGCGGGTGTGCACCTGCAGGTCAGGGGCAAAACCTTGGAAGATTTGTTTTTGCACGCGCTCGGCGGAATGGCTTTTTATCTGAAACCGCAGACGGCAG